>NZ_JBGNYC010000062.1:0-24543 GCF_051844275.1 Cellulosimicrobium sp. CpK407 | reverse complement strand
TCTCGCCCTGGTCCTCGCTCGCCCGGGTGACACGCCCGTGCGGCCCGCCGTCGGACATCAGGGACTACGCCGACGGGCGATCCGACTGCAGCGGGCGACCGGCTGCGTCGAGGACGACCTGGGCTCTACTTCAGCGGACCACGGCTCTACTTCGGGGGACCAGGGCTCTACCTCGGGCAACCATGCTCTACCTCGGCGGGCCAGGGCTCTACCTCGCGTGACCAGGGGTCTACTTGGGCGGGCCGGGGGTCTGCCTCGGCGGGCCGGGGGTCTGCCTCGGCGGTCGGCGGGTCGGCGCGGGCTGTCAGGCGCGGTGGTGCTCGACGTCGTCGCGGTGCAGGAGGTCCTCGCGGACGACGCGGCGCAGGACCTTGCCGATCTGGGAGCGTGGGAGCTCCGGCACGACGGCGAGCGTGCGGGGAAGGGCGTAGCGGGCCAGGCGCTTCTCGCCCCACTCGCGCACGGCGGCGAGGTCGACGCGCGGGGGCGAGCCGGCGTCGTCGGCGTCGTCGAGCACGACGACGGCCGCGACGTGCTCGTCCGAGCCGCTGCCGGGGACGCCCACGACGGCGACGTCCCGGACGCCCGGCATCCCGCGCAGGTGGTCCTCGACCTGGGAGGGGTACACCTTGAACCCGCCGGTGACGATCATCTCCTTGATGCGGTCGACGAGCGTGACGAGCCCGGCGTCGGGGCCGTCGAGCGCGACGCGGACGACGTCGCCCGTGCGCAGCCAGCCGTCGTCGAGGAGCTGGTGCGCGGTCTCCTCGGGGCGGTTCCAGTAGCCGCGGAACACCTGCGGGCCGCGCACGAGCAGCTCGCCGCGCACGGTGCGCGGTGCAGCGGGGTCGTCGGTGGGCTCGGGGTCGGCGTCGCGCAGGACGCCCGCGTCGAGCGCGTCGGCGTCGACGACCCGGATCTCCGTGCTGGGGAAGGGAAGGCCGAGGGTCCCGGGGCGGCGGTCGTCGGAGCAGGGGTTGCCGAGCGAGATCGGGGACGTCTCGGTCATGCCGTAGCCCTCGATGAGCAGGCCGCCCGTCGCGTCCTCCCAGCGCCGTGCGGTCTCCGCCGTGAGGGGCATCGCGCCCGCGAACGCGAGGCGGATCGAGGTGAGGTCGGAGCCCGGCCCGGGCGCGTCCGCGGCGGCGGCGACGATGCGGTCGAACATGGGCGCGACGCCGGGTAGGAACGTCGCGGGGCGGCGCGCCTGCGCGGCGACGAACGCCTGCGGGTCGAACTTCGGGAACGCGACGAGCGTCGCGCCGATGCGCGCAGGCAGGGTGAGGCAGAACGTCAGCCCGAACGCGTGGAAGAAGGGCAGCACGCCGTAGACGGTCTCGGCACCTTCCTCGAACGTGGCCCACGCCTGGCCCTGCACGACGTTGGCGACGAGGTTGCGGTGCGTGAGCACCGCGCCCTTGGGCGTGCCCGTGGTGCCGCCCGTGTACTGGAGGAGCGCGACGTCGTCGGCGCCCGGGTGGGGGAGCGCCGGGGGGAGCGCCCGCGCACGGCGGACGAGGTCGTGCCAGTCGGGGACGCCCGCGGGGACGGGGCCGCGCAGCGCGTCGCGCTGGGCGCGCGCCCGCGCGACGGGCAGGCGCAGCGCGAGGCGGCTCCCGCGGGGCAGGTCGCGCGCGATGTCGAGCCCGACGACGGTGCGCAGGCCAGCCGCGTGCGCGCGGGCGTCGAGCACGGCGGGGACGGTCTTGGTCCACACGACGGCGACGCTCGCGCCGGAGTCGGCGAGCTGGTGGGCGAGCTCGTCGGCGGTGTAGGTGGGGTTGTGCTCGACCACGACGGCGCCGAGGCGCTGGACGGCGTAGAACGCGACGACGTGCGACGTCCCGTTGGGCAGCACGAGCGCGACGCGGTCGCCGTGGCGCACGCCGAGGTCGTGCAGGGCGCTCGCGGCGCGCTCGACCTGCGCGACGAGCCGGGCGTAGGTCGTGGTCGCGCCGAAGAAGTCGACCGCGACGCGGTCCGGCCAGCGCTCGGCCGCGCGGTAGAGGGCGGCCGTGACCGGCTCGTCGGGCACCTCGACGTCCGTCGGGACGCCGGGAGCGTAGCGGGCGGTCCACGGCCTCGTCGCCAGAGTGTTCACTACGCCACCGTAACCTACGGTTGCGTAGGTTGTGTGCGGCGTCGGTGTGGTCATCGGTCCTTCGCGTAGGCGAACAGGTCCTTCTCGCGCGTCGTGGCCAGGGCGACGGCGACGCCTGCCACGGCACCCGCCAGCACGGACAGGGTCACGCGCGCACCGAGTATCGCGCCGACCAGCAGGTCGCCGTCCCGGCCGAACCAGGCGAGGGAGAGCGACATCCCGACAGCTACCGCCGGAGCGGTCCACAGCACCGACTCCAGCGACACGATCGTCCACAGGTCACGCCGTCGCATCCCGTCGTGGAGGGCCGTGGCGAGCTCCACCCGGCGAGCCCGTACGGTGACGAGGGCCACGGCGGCAGCGATCAGCCCGACGAGGAGCCCTCCGAACCGGGTGACGCGCTCGTGGAACAGCCCCGCGCCATCGAGCCCGGAACCCAGCGTGGAGTTGAGCTGCTGCACCTGGGGGACGTCGTCGGCATCGCCGCCCGGCCGGAGCACGGTGAAGAGGAGGGGGTTCAGCTCCGTGGTCATCGGCCACGCCTCGACCCAGCACTCGTCGAAGGGTGCGCGGTACCCGGTGACGCTCACCGCGAGATAGCCGTACCCGTCCCTCCGCCCGTCGCGAGGGTAGGCGTAGGTGCCCGCGAGGCGAGACGTCCCGGTCGTCGCGGAGAGCCGGTCGCCGAGCTCGAGGCCGAGCGTCGCGACGGCGTCGTCAGTCAGGATCAGGCCCGGCCCGCCGTCGGTCGTGGCGCCGACGACGGCCGGGAATCCTGGACTCGCGTCGGCGGCGGGCATCGGGGCACCGGGAAGGGCGACGGCGGCGACGGGCTCGTCCGGTCGGACGGTGAGCGCACCCGCGGCGTGCACCCCGGGCAGATCGCGCAACGACTCGCACCGCGCGCCGTCGACCCGGCCCGGTGCCGAGATCGTGAGGACCGACCCACCCGCCGCCCGGAAGTCCGCGGCCTGCTGTTCGAGCGTCGCCACGGTCGAGATCTCGGCGACCGTCGCGGTCACCACCAGGCCGATCAGCACCAGCGCCAGCGTGACGCAGCGTGCGGTACCTGTGGAAGCGTTGCGCCACGCCTCGCGCAGGATCGAGCGCAGCCTCATGCGGCGGGGTCCAGCGTCAGGTCGACGTGGTCCGAGCAGGAGTCGCGGGTCGCGGCGTCGTGGGTCGCGACGACGATGATCGTCCCGGGCGAGCGCAGCGCACCGAGGGACTCGTTGACGGTGCGGGCGGTCGGCAGGTCGAGCTGGGCGGTCGGCTCGTCCACGAGCAGGAGGCCCGGTTCCGACGCGATGGCTCGTGCCAGCATCAGGCGCTGCGCCTCCCCGCCCGAGAGGCGGCGGAACTGCTGCTGCGCGATGTCGTCGAGCCCGAACCTGCTCAGGAGGTCGGCGGCTCGTCGCTCCGCCTCTCGGGGGTGCAGCCCCCGGACGAGCAGCGGGAGCGCGACGTGGTCGAGCGCCGAGCGCCGCGGCGTCCCGTGCGGGTTCTGGAACACCCATCCGGTCCGCTCGATGCCGTCCCGCGCGACGGTGCCCTCGCGGGGTTCCTCCCACCCGGCGAGCAGGCCGAGCAGGGTGCTCTTGCCCGACCCCGACGGACCGGTGAGCGCGTAGGTGCGACCTGGCCGCAGATCGAGGTCGAGCCCGCGGAAGAGCCAGGGGCGCCGGGGGAAGTGGTGCCCGAGGCCGGTCGCCGTCACGCGCACGGGGCGTCCGACCGGGGCGACGTGTCGACGGCGGTCGGCGGGGCGCCGTCGAACAGGACGAACGTCTGCCCGAGCTCGGACCCGACGACCCGCAGCCTGTGGGGCACGGCGTCCGTGGTCACGCAGGTCGTCCCGTCAGGTGCCGTGATCACGGCGGACGGTGGGACGACCGACACGTCGACCGGTTCTGCCAACCGCAGCTGACCGACCGGCGCCTCGTCGCCCGTGCCTGCTTGCTGGAGCGAGGGCGCTGCGTCGAGCTGTGCGAGCAGTGCTGGGTCGGTGACCGGGTTCTGCGGCTCGACCGCGACGTCGATCCCGTCCACACGGAGCGTGCGCGCCCCGGCGACGAGGTCGGACGGCGCTCCGTCGCGCAGTGCGACGCCTGCCAGCGTGCCGGGCGTCACGACGAGCTCCGCTCCGGCCTCGAGCTGGCTCCCTGTCGTGACCGAGCACTCCGCGACGGTGACCGAGGGTCCGGGGATCCAGAGGAAACGAGATCGCGGAACGGAGGTGAGGGCCGAAGGATCGCCGAGGTCGTCGAAGAGTGCGTTGACGGCACGCAGGGTCTTCGTGCCGAGCGTTCCGGTGGCCTCGACCGGGTGCCCCAGACGCGTCAGCTCCTCCTGCAGCGCCCGCACGTCGTTGCCCTGGGTGCCGACCGGAAGGTCCCGCCACAGCGGGAGCGTCGTCGCGAGCGCGACGACCGGTGCGTCGTCGAGCCAGAGCGGCGCGGTCCCGGACTCGATGGTCGAGCCGGGACGGCAGTCGAAGCGTGTGACGAGACCGCTACCGGGTGATGCCAGCCCCGACTCCTCGCCACGGGCGACGGCGAGCCGGACGGAGCGGACGTCGTCGAACGTCGCGGACCGGACCTCGAAGGTGGTGATGGGAGCGGGAGGTCGAAGGGCTGCGGGGACGGCCGGGGACGTCCACGCGGCACCGAGAACGACGCCCACGGCGACGAGCGTCAGTGCGCCGATCACCCACAGGCCCACCGTGGCCGGGCTGCGACACTCACTCACCGGCCAGGCCGAGCGGGTCGCTCGAGCACGACGTCAGCGCCTCGCGGAGCTCGGTCGACAGGGCGGCGAGGTCGGAGAACCGCCCCTCCATGTCGGTGAGGTAGTCGTCTGCCGCGTAGCCCGCCGGTACGACCTCGCGACGGACCAGGCACTCCGCCATGATCGTCGGGACGTCGAGGTTGTCCGGGTTGGACGCCATGATGTCGTGCAGCGCCCCGACCGTGTCGGCGCCCGACTCACGCTCGCAGGTCTTCACGACCTCGTACGGGTCGCTCCCGTCCGGCAGGGGCGAGGCCTCGTACGACCCGTCGGGCTCGAAGCCGGAGAAGGTCACGCCCTCCGCCTCGAGGCACGTGCGGAACTTCTCCTCCATCTCCGCGTACTCCGCGTCCGTGATCTCCTCGTCGGCGAGCGCCTGACGAGCGAAGTCGGACCCGGCGTCGGAGTAGAAGGCCGTGAACTCGGCGGCGTAGGGGCCGTCGAACGCGGGAACGTCGACGGCCGTCCCGTCGTCGACGCTCGACCCGACGGAACCCGGGGTTCCGCACGCGGCAAGGAGCGGGACGAGGGCGGCGAGAGCCGCCGCGGCGACGCGTCGCCGCGTCGACCTGCGAAGAGACATGATGCTCCGATCACTGCGGTCGTCGGGGACGGGCGGGCCCGCGTGCCGCCGAGCGACGGCGTCCGGACGCTCGGCAGCACGTGAGTCGAACTACTTGACGTCGTAGTACGCCTTGTTCCCGAACCAACGGACCTCGTCCCACTGGTACGACCACTTCCCCGCGGAGACCCAACCGGAGCTGCGGAGCCCGTTCTCCCCGTAGGTCGAGGACTTGTGGACCCGGCTGCCGTGGTAGTAGTGCGACCAGACGTCCTTGGCGTCGGCGCCGTGGTCCCACGTGCCTCCCACGGACGGGTAGCTGATCGTCGCGCTGGCGGGGCCAGCCGCTCCGAGCGCGACACCCGCGGCGAGCGTGGCAGTGATGACCGCCGTCATGACCTTTCGCATCAATCCCCCTCAGTGTTGATCGGTCGTCCGCAGTAAAGCGCCGAGGTGAGACGATTCATCGGGTATGTCCGTTATCCGAGACGCGGAGACGCCGGGACCTCGTCGTAGACCTCGCCGGGGAGCCGGACGGTCACGACGAGGCCGTCCTCGGGTCGCGCGGCGAGCGTGACGGAACCGCCGTGGGCGCCCACCACGGCGCGGACGATCGACAGCCCGAGCCCGCTCCCCGTGCCGTCGCCGGTGCGCTCGCCGCCCAGCCGCCGGAAGGGCTCGAACAGGCCCGGGAGGTCGTCGGGCGCGACGGGCGGGCCGGGGTCGACGACCTCGAGCACGGCGTCGCCGCCGGCGTCGGACCGCGTGGCGACCCGCACCCAGCCGTCGTGGCGGAGGTTGTAGCGCTCGGCGTTCTCGACGAGGTTGCGCACGAGCTGCTCGAGCAGCAGCGGGTCGCCGGACGTCGGAGCCTCGTCGCACGACGTCTCGATCCGGACGGCGGGGGTCGTGCTGGGCGTCGTCGCGACCACCGCGTACGCGGCGCTGCGCGCGTGGCCGACCCACGTCCCGGCCTGGGCGTCGCTCGGCGGCCTCGCCGCGACCGTCGTCGTCGGCGTGGTCGCGGGCCTCTACCCGGCCGAGCGCGCGGCGCGGCTCTCACCGACGGAGGCCCTGGCCGTCCGGTGAGCGCCAGCCCGCGAGGACGCGGTCGAGCGCCGCGCGGCCCGCGGGCCCCCAGTGGGCCTTGCCGCCGGGCAGCCCGCGGTCCCCGTTCTGCCCCATGAGCAGGAGGAAGAGGGCCTTGAGCGCCGCCAGCCCGCGGGCGCGCCGGACCGTCGCGTCGTCGGCGCGCCCGTAGGCGTCGAGGAAGCGCGCGGCGGTGCCCGCGGGCAGCAGCACCCAGGCGGCGGCGAGGTCCCACGCGGGGTCGCCCGCGAACAGGTCGCCGAAGTCGACGACGCCCGCGAGCGTCCCGTCCGCGACGACGACGTTCGCGGGGTGCAGGTCCCCGTGCACCCACACGGGCGGCCCCTCCCACGCGGTGGCCGCGACGGCGTCGGCCCAGACCGCCCGGACGTCGGCGGCGTCGTCGGGGGCGACGGCGCGCAGGAACCCCTCGAAGCCGTCCGTGGCGTCGCGGGCGTGGGCGCCACGGTCCGTGGACGTCGGCGCGTCGGCGGGCGCAGCGACGTGCAGCGCCCGGAGGAAGCCCGCCAGCGCGTCGGCGGCGTGCGCGCCCCGGGTGATCGTGCCGTGGTCCAGCGGCTCGCCGGAGACCCAGGTCATGACCGTCCAGTGCCGCGGGAGACGCGCGGACGGCTCGCCGTGCCGCACCGGCGTCGGCACGGGGAGCGGGAGGCGCGGCGCGAGCACGGGCAGCCACCGCCGCTCCTTGAGCTGGGGCTCCGGCGTCGGGTCCCTGCGCTGCACCCGGACGGCCAGGTCGTCGCCGAGCCGCCACATCTGGTTTCCCCAGCCGCCCGCGACCTCGCGGAGCGGCAGCGCGGCGAGGTCGGGGTGCTGCTCCTCCAGCGCCTCGCGGACGAGGTCGGCGGTGATCGGGGTCTCCCGTGGCGCTCATCGCGCCCACGGTACTGACGCGGCGACCCTACGCGGCGACGTCGCCCTTCAGGGTGTCGCGGGCCGCGACCGAGTGGCGGTAGCCGTAGAACGCGTAGATCACCAGGCCCACGACGACCCAGCCGAGGAACCGGAGCCACGTGAGGGTCGTCAAGTTGGCCATGAGCCACAGGCACGCGACGCCGGACACGATCGGCAGCACGGGCGACCACGGGACCTTGAACGAGCGCTTCAGGTCGGGCCGCGAGCGGCGCAGGACCGGGATGCCGAAGCTCACGAGGACGAACGCCGAGAGCGTCCCGATGTTGATCATCTCCTCGAGCAGCTCTACCTGGGACAGCCCGGCGATGAGCGCGACGACGATCCCCACCCCCACCTGGAGGCGGATCGGCGTGTGGTACCGGTGCGAGGTCCGGGAGATGCCGCGAGGGAGGAGGCCGTCGCGGCTCATCGCGAAGACGACGCGCGTGAGCCCGAGGAGCAGCACCATGATCACCGTCGTCAGGCCGACGAGGATGCCCACGGAGATGACCCGTCCGGCCCAGTCGGCGCCCACGAGGATGAAAGCCGTCGTGAGCGACGGCGCGTCGGACTCCGCGAGCTCGGTGTACGACACCATGCCCGTCACGACGAGCGTCACGAGGATGTACAGGACCGTGACGATCGCGAGGCCGCCGAGGATGCCGCGCGGGAGCGTGCGCTGCGGGTCCTTGGCCTCCTCGGCCGTGGTCGCGACGACGTCGAACCCGATGAACGCGAAGAACACGAGCGCGGCGCCCGCGAGCAGGCCCATGACGCCGTACGTCGTGGGCTCGAGCCCCGTGAGGAAGCCGACGAGCGGCTGCTCGAGCGCGGTCTGCTCCGGCGCGGGCTGGGCGGGCGGCACGAACGGCGAGTAGTTCGACGCGTCGACGAAGAAGAACCCGACGACGATGACGAACAGCGTGATGCCGACCTTGATGACGGTGAACACGCTGTTGACGCGCGTGCTGAGCTTGGTGCCGATCGCGAGCAGCGTGGTGAACACCGCGACGATGAACACCGGGCCCCACTCGAGGTCGACCGGACCGATCGGGACGGTCAGCGGCAGGTCGATGCCGAACAGCCCGAACGCGTCACCGAGGTAGACGCCCCAGAACTTCGCGATGACCGCCGACGCGAGCAGCATCTCCAGGATGAGGTCCCACCCGATGATCCACGCGACGAGCTCGCCCATGGTCGCGTAGGAGAACGTGTACGCCGACCCGGCGACGGGGATCGCGGAGGCGAACTCGGCGTAGCACATGACGGCCAGGGCGCACACGATCGACGCGATGACGAACGAGACGATGACGCTGGGCCCGGCGTAGTTCGCGGCTGCCGTCGCGCCGACGGAGAAGATGCCCGCGCCGACCGCGACCGCGACCCCCAGGACCGCGAGGTCCCAGGACGTCAGGCTGCGCTTGAGCGAGCGCTCCGGGTCGTCGATCGCCGCGAGCGAGTCCTCGACGGACTTGCGACGGAACAGGCCGGTCCTCGTGGCCACGGGTGCGCCTCCCCGGCGTCGGTGACAGGTCCGTCCATTGAACCGGTCCCGTGCCCTCGTCGCGCGGCGGGCGGCCCGGCGTGGTGTCCCGGGCCGACGGCGGTCAGGCCGGGTGCCAGCGCGCTCCCCAACGGCGGGTCAGGCGACCGCCCGACGTCGCGGCGTGGGCGCGCACGCCGGCCTCCACCGCGTCGGCGACCGTGTGCGCGGCGGCGTCCGTGTCGGCGAGGAAGCGGACGGTGACGCGCGCCTCGCCGCGCACGACGCCGACGTCGTACGCCTCGACCGTCGTCAGGTCGCGCGCCGCGGCCGCGGCGGCGGGCAGCACGGCCTCGGGGTCGGCGCCCGGGCGCAGCAGGCCCACGGCGAGGGTCACGCGGTACGACGGCACGGCTCAGCCGAGCTCCGGGAGACCGGCCTCGTCGCACGGGTCGAGGTCGACCGGGCCGGACACGTCGAGGCGGACCAGGTCGCCGTCGGCGGTGACGCGCACCGACCACCCCGCCGGGTCCTCGGCCTCGACCGAGGCGGACCCGCCGTGCTCGGCCTCGACGACGCCCGAGGGTGCGCCGAAACCGTGCTCGTCGAGCACCGGGGCGATCGCGTCGGGGACGTCCGCGAGCAGGCCGTACGCGTCCGCGCCCCCCGGCGTGGCCCGGGCGTCGGGAAGGAAGACGACGCAGCGACCGTCGTCCTGCGCCGTCGCCGAGGCGCCCCCGTCGTCGTCGGCCCAGCCGTCCGCGCCGTAGACGTCCTGGACGGCGGCGAGGACGTCCTGCCGGGCCTCCTCGTACCCCGCGACGGCGTCCGGTGCGGGCGGCGGCTCCGTCGGCTCGGCGTCGCCGCCGCACGCGGCGAGCGTGGCGAGGGCGCCCAGCGCGAGCACCGCCCCGGCGGTGCGCGTCGTCGCGCCCCGGCGCGGTGTCGTGGCCTGCTCCGTCATGGTCCCCCTCGGTCGTCGCGTGCGTCGTCCGCGGGGGACGCTACCAGCGCGCACCGACCCGAGGTCAGAGGTGCGGCCCGCGCGGGGATGGGGAGCGCGCCCCATGGACCCGTGTCGGCGGACGGCGGTACCGTCTCGGCGACCTGCGGGCGAGGGGGAGAGCATGAGCGGGATGTACGGGGCGGACGTCGCACAGCTGCGACAGCTCGGACAGCGGTTGTCCGAGGCCGCCGACAGGTTGACGTCGCTGCGCGGCGAGCTCGACGCGCTGGTGACGTCGAGCCCCTGGGAGGGGCCGGACGGCGACGCGCTGCGCGGCGAGTGGTCCACGTCGCACGGCCCGGCCGTCGCGGCGGTCGGGGCGGTCCTCGGCGACGCGGCGACCGCCGTCGTGCGCCAGGCGGACCAGCAGGAGAGCGCGAGCACCGACGGCGCTGGCGGGTCCGGTGGCGGCTCCGGCGGGGGCGGCGGCGACCGCAGCACCCCGGGCGAGGACGGCGACCGGCCCGGGGACCCGGGCCTCACCGACGACCTCGGCGACTACGAGGACGTCCCGCCGATCGACCTCGAGAACGAGGACTTCTCGCTCGACGACATCAACCAGGGCCAGGTCGGGGACTGCTGGTTCCTCGCCGGCCTGGGCGCCGTCGCGACGACCGACCCGGAGTTCCTGCGCGAGCACATCCGGCTCAACGACGACGGCACGTACACCGTGACGATGTACAAGGACGGCGAGCCGGTCGAGATCGTCGTGGAGGCGACGGTCCCGGAGAACGGCGTCGGCGGCCAGAACGGCGAGCCGAACTGGGTGTCGATCTACGAGAAGGCGGCGGCCGAGTACTTCGGCGGCGACTACGAGGACATCGACGGCGGGCACTCCGACGACGCGTTCGAGGCGATCACCGGCCGCCCCGCCGAGCGGTCGGGCGAGCTCAGCCTCTCCGACATCCAGGACCGGCTGAAGGACGGGCCCGTCGCCGTGGGCACCGAGGACGACGACGCGTTCTGGTGGTGGGAGGACGAGGTCGACGACAGCCGGATCGTGCCCAACCACGCCTACGTCGTCACCGAGGTCAAGGAGATCGACGGCGAGATGAAGATCCACGTCGTCAACCCGTGGGGACCGGGTGGCGGCACCCTGGACGGCGAGCAGAAGGTCGGCGACCTGTGGCTCACCGAGCAGGAGTACAAGGAGAACTTCGACTCCGTCTACTCGGGAGGCTGACGCATGGCAGGCAACGACGAGGTGCGCCGGGCGCGCGTGCCGCAGGGAGCGCAGGCGGAGTTCGCCGACGTGCGGGTGGGCGTGATGCGCGTCGGCGTCGGCGCGGGGCGCGCGCTCGCGCAGCTCGCGGTCCGCTCGCCGCGCGGCGAGGACGTCCTGCGGGCCGACCTCGGGGACGCGATCGACCTGCACGGCGCGGGCATGCTCCACGTCGACGACGTGGAGGGCGAGCCGGGGAGCTCGGGCGGGGCCGTGACGTTCACCTTCACGCCCGCCTGAGACGAGCCGTCGGCCCGAGCGCGCTGTCGACCCGGCCTCTCAGCCCGCGGCGTCGACGGCGAGCACGGCGACGAGGAAGTCGGCGTCCGGGGTCCACGGGCGCAGGTCCCACGTCGCGAGGGCGACATCGAGGCGCAGCCCCGCCTCCGCGGCGTCGGCCAGGAACCGCTCGGGCGCGTAGCCGCGCCCGGTGCCGAAGCCGACGACGGCGCGACCGTCCGGGGCGAGGTGCGCCCGGAAGCGGCGCAGGACCTCGACCTCGGTGCCCGGCGCGAGGAACGTCACCACGTTGCCCGCGCACACGATCGCGTCGAACGGCTCGGTGACGCCCTCGGCGGGCAGGTCGAGCTCGGCGAGGTCGCCCACCCGCCAGTCGGGCCCCGGGTGGTCGGCGCGCGCCGCCTCGACCAGCACCGGGTCGACGTCGACCCCGACGACCGTGTGGCCGCGCGCGAACAGCTCTGCGCCCACGCGCCCCGGCCCGCACCCGGCGTCGAGCACGCGCGACCCGCGGGGCAGCATGGCGTCGACCAGGCGTGCCTCGCCGGCGAGGTCGGCGCCGCGTGCGGCCATCGCCCGGAAGCGTTCGACGTACCAGGCGGAGTGAGACGGGTCGGCCGCGGTCTTCTGCTCCCAGCGCGAGGGACGGGTGGCGCTCATGCCGCCGACGCTACCCGTGCGGGGTGAGACCGGTCCCGTGACCTTGGTCCCCGGTGTCCTCGGCCACGTCGCGCTGAGAGAATCGAGGGATGTCTCCCGCAGCGCCCGCCTCGCCGACCGCCCATCCCACGTCTCCCGGCGCGGCGCCCGTGACCGCCCTCGCGAGCAGCGCCCCGACCGGCGAGGTCCTCGCGGTGTGCCGCGTGCACGCCCTCCTGCCGGACGCCGGCCCCGTCGGCGTCACGGCGATCGATAAGCGGCCCGTCGACGGCCCGGTGAAGGTCCGACGCCTCGGCCTCTACGCCGACCTCCAGGCCGACCGCGCGAACCACGGGGGCGAGGAGCAGGCCGTGTACGCGTACGGCCAGGACGACGCCGACTGGTGGGTCGGGCAGCTCCGGCGCGAGATCCCGCCGGGACTGTTCGGCGAGAACCTGCGGGTGCGGGGCATCCCCGTGAGCGAGGCGGTCGTCGGGGAGCGCTGGTCCGCGGGCACGGCGCTGCTCGAGGTCACCCAGCCCCGCACGCCGTGCTCGACGTTCGCGCGGCGGCTCGGGGAGGACAGGTGGGTCAAGCGCTTCACCGTCGCGAACCGGACCGGCGCGTACCTGCGGGTCGTGCGGAACGGCGAGCTGCAGGCGGGGGACGCGGTGACGGTCTGCTACCGGCCCGAGCACGGCGTGACGCTCGCCGACTGGTTCGGGGCGTGGAACGCGCGCGGTGCGGACCCGGAGCGTGCCGCCGACGTCGCGCGCCGGCTGCTCGTCGCGCACCTCGAGGGCGACGTCGCGCTGACCGACGAGATGCTGGCGCGCGCCGAGGTCGCGGCCGGGCGGCGCATCGAGGACTGAGCGGACACGCGTCCCACCTGCGGCGACACGGCCGCGAGCCGTGTGGGACGAGTTCATGCGGACCGCTGACAAACCGGCGGTGCTCCACTACGCTCCCTGCTGAGCGCTCACTCGTATCAATGTCGATCAAGCAGGGAGCACGACATGAAGAAGTTCCTCAGCTCCGCCCTCGTGGCAGGTCTCCTCGCGACCGGTGCGGTCGCCCTGACCGCCCCCGCGGCCTCCGCCGCCGTCGTCGGGTGCAGCGTCTCCGGGCCCAGCGTGTCCGGGACCACCGCGCGGGTGACGAACATCAACTGCACGTACGCGCGCGTCGTCGTCAAGTACGTCAGCAACGGCACGGTGCGCACGTCGTACGGGGCGTGGGTCGCGGCGGGTCACACCTCGACGGCGTACGTCCCGTCGATCTCGGCGATCGTCTCGCTCTCCGCGGACGGCAGCCGCTGACCCTCCGGCACCGGCCACGCACGGCCCGCCGGCGCTCCTCGCAGGGCGTCGGCGGGCCGTGCGGTCAGCGCTCCGCGCGCGGGATGCGAGGGGCGCGCGGGCCGCGCGGCGGCTCGTTCGGCGGCCACTCGCCGTCGTCGGAGCCGTCGTCGGCGGTGAAGAGCAGGTCGTGCAGGCGGACCTGCACGTTCTCGACGTCGGGCACGTCGTGCAGGTTCAGCCCCGGCTTGTCCGTCGCGTCCGAGATGACGAGCGTCCCGCAGCCGAAGAGCCGGTCGATCGGGCCCTTCTCGTAGTTCACGTCGTTGATGCGGTACAGGGGGATGTCCCGCCCGGTGCGCGTGATGATGCCCGAGCGCATCGCGATGCGCTTGTTCGTCACGGTGTACTCCGTGGTCCGCCAGCGCAGCCACGGCACGAACACCCAGACGACCGCCGCGACGAGGGCGAGGCCCGCGACGACCCAGCGGACGACGTCGTTCGGGACGAGCACGACCGTCACGACGACCGCCGCGACGAGCACGACCAGCAGCACGAACGGCCAGAACAGCGCCTTCGCGTGCTCCTTGAGCTCCATGACGACGTGCTCGCCCTCGGTGAGGTGCTTCTCGCTCAGACCCATGGGCAGCATCGTGCCACCTCGCGGTCCGCACGGGGAGGGTCGTCCCGCCGGTCGGCTCGCCGGGTCTCAGGCCTGGGCGGAGAGGTTCCAGCCCTCGACCGTGCGCAGCCCGTGGCCGTAGCCCAGCAGGCAGATCGCGGCCGTGCCGAGCTCGAACCGCGCGCCCAGCCCCGGGTCGATCCCGAGCCACACGGTCGCGAGGACGCGCAGCAGGTGCCCGTGGGCGAACAGCACGACGTCGTCGCCGCCCTGCAGCGTCGGCTCGACGCGACCGAGCACGCGTCCGGCCCGGTCGGCCACCGCGGAGAGCTCCTCGCCGCGGTGCCCGTTCGCGGCGGCGAGCACGTTGACGCCGTCGCGGAAGATCAGCCACTCGTGGCCGAGCTGCTCGCCGACGTCGACGGCGGTCCGGCCCTCGACGGGGCCGTAGTCCCACTCGGCGAGGTCGTCGTCGGTCTCCGCGTCGGGGAACCCGGCGAGGTCGGCGGTGCGTCGAGCGCGCTGCCGCGGGCTCGTGCGCACGACGGCGGGGCGTCGCCCCCGGCGGTCCGCCCACCCCTGCAGCCACACGCCCGCCGCGACGGCCTGCTGCTCGCCGGCGACCGTGAGCGGGATGTCGGACCGGCCGGTGTGGCGGCCGCTCGCGCTCCACTCCGTCTCCCCGTGGCGCACGAGGACGAGCTGCGGGTCGGGGGTGGTGTCGGTCGTGGTCACGGGTCGGCCTTCCTGGTGGTGTCCTCCAGCAGCATCACCCCGGGACGCCCGGAGCGCGCGTCGGCCGGGTCAGCCGGGGACGCCGTCGACCCCGTTGATCGCGAGGAACACGACGAGGGCGCCGAGCAGGACGACGGCGATCCCGGTCGCGACGAGCAGGACGGTACGGGGGCGGACGCGCACGAGGACTCCGGGGGACGGGGGACGGGGGACGGGCCGAACCCATTCTCGCGCGCAGGCGTCGGTGGGTCCGGCTAGCGTCGAGCGGACACCGACGGGCGGCGACGGCGCCGCGGGGAGGGGAGCGAGATGGTGCACGAGACGGCGGACGGGGAGATCGCGTACGGCAGCCCCGAGTTCGACTGGTCGATCCTCACGGTCCCGACGACGCTCGCGGTCGTGCGCGGCCAGCTCGGGTTCTCGTGGCTCGAGGTCGCGGAACGGCTCGCGACGCTGACGCAGGCGGAGCTCGAGTGGGAGCCTGGGCCGGACGCGCTGCGCGTCGTGCGTCGCGGCACGGAGCGCACGTCGCGCACGCTCGGGGTCGGCGACTGGGTGATGGAGTGGCCCGACGGGCCGGACTCGCCGCAGCCGCGGACGATCGCGTGGCTCGTCGCGCACCTCACCGAGGCGTTCTTCGAGCGGTGGGAGTGGACGTTCGGGCCGCACGAGCGCCGCCGCGACTCCGTGACGTTCTCGGGCGAGGTCGGACCGGCGGTCGCGGGGTTGCGGCACGAGGTGGACCGGTGGCGGGCCGGGGTGGACGCGCTGCCGGACGAGGGGGCGTTCACGGTCGGGCTGAGCCAGGCGACGGAGATCGACGCGCAGGCGCCGTTCGTCCACCTCGTCGCGCACATGAACCGCGAGCTGATCCACCACGGCGCGGAGATCATGGTGCTGCAGGACCTCTACCGTGCGGCGAACGTCACGCCGTGACGAGGTCCGCGAGGGAATCGTGCGGTCGTCCAGATGGTTGAACGGTCACATGACCACGAACAGCCCCGCCGCGGCCGACGCGTCGGCCCCCACGGTGAAGATCGACATCTGGTCCGACGTCGCGTGCCCCTGGTGCTACGTCGGCAAGCGACGCCTCGAGACGGCGCTCGGCCGGCTCGCCGAGGCCGGTGACGGCCCGCAGGTCGACATCGAGTACCACTCGTTCGAGCTGGCGCCGGACACTCCCGTCGACTTCGACGGCACCGAGGTGGACTTCCTCGCGGGGCACAAGGGCATGCCCCGCGCGCAGGTCGAGCAGATGCTCGGGCAGATGACGCAGCTCGCCGCGGCCGAGGGCCTGGCCTACGACTTCGACGCGCTCCAGCACACCAAGACGCTCACCGCCCACGAGCTGCTGCACCACGCGAAGGCGCACGGCAAGCAGGTCGAGATGAAGGAGCGCCTCCTCAAGGCGTACTTCGAGGAGGGCCGCCACGTGGGCCGCGTCCAGGAGCTCGCGGACCTCGCGGCGGAGGTCGGTCTCGACCGCGCCGAGGTCGTCGCGGCTCTGGAGGACGGCCGCTACGCGGACGACGTGCAGGCGGACATCGACCAGGCGCGCGCCTACGGGATCAACGGGGTGCCGTTCTTCGTCGTCGACGGCCGGTACGGCGTCTCGGGGGCCCAGGACCCGGCGGTCTTCGTCCAGGTGCTGCAGCAGGCCGTCGCGGAGCGCGACGCCGCCTGAGCTGTCCGCTCTGCGAGATCAGGTACGGAGAGCGACGTATCTCACACCCCGGTGCGGTGGACCTGCGACTCGGTATCACCGAGACTGGGAGCAGCCCGCACCGACGCCGGCTCCACACGTGCACCGGCGCCCGTGATCCCACGAGGAGGCCTCAGATGACCGACACCACGACGAACCTCTACCACTCCATCGCGAACCCGCGCCGCACCACGCTCATGAGCGTGAACGCCGCGGACGCGGCCGCCCCGCACCGCGAGACCGCGCCGTCGCTCACGCTGGTCGGCGCGGACGACGCCGCGGTCTGCGTCGACGGGGTGTGCGCGCTCCCCGAGTAACACCGTGCGTGCGTGAAACGGTCGCCGGAACGGCAGGTTCCGGCGACTCTTTCATGCCCCCGGCGAGGTGCGCGGGCCGTCAGTGCAGGCGGTGGTCCTGGATCGAGAGGCGTGGGCCGCGCCGCGGGGCGTGCGCCCTGCCCGAGAGCTCCAGGAGCCGGACGACGCGGTAGCGGTGCGGCGAGTACGGCGCGAGGAGCTCGAGCATCCGGTCGTCGTCGACGCGCTCGCCGACGAGCGCCCAGCCCACCGCCTTGGCGAGGTGATAGTCGCCCACGGACACGGCGTCGGCGTCGCCGAGCGCGCGCTGCGCGACCTCGGCCGCGGTCCAGACGCCCACGCCCGGGACGGCCTGGAGCCGGGCGTGCGCGGCGGCGGCGCCCTGCGCGTCGAGCAGCGCGCCGCACTCCTCGAGCCGGCGGGCGACGCGCGCGGCCGCGACGACGGTCCGCGCGCGGCCCGGGTCGACGTTCGCCCGGTGCCAGTCCCACGACGGGACGCGCGCCCACGTGGCGGCGTCGGGCACGACGAGCATCCCGGCGTCGCCCGCGGGCCCCGGGGCTCGCTCGCCGTACTTGCGCAGGAGCCAGCCCCACGATCGCCACGCGGCGACCGTCTGGACGCGCTGCTCGAGGATCGCGGGGACGAGCGCCTCCAGCACGCGACCGGTGCGGGGGATGCGCAGGCCCGGGCTGCGCCGGTGCGCGTCGCGCAGGGGCGCGGGCGGGGTGAAGCCGGTGTCGTCGTCGTGCTCGCCCAGCAGGTGGGGGAGGGCGTCGAGCGCCTCCTGGGCGCCCGGTCCCCAGGCGTGCCCGACGACGTCGCGCGGCCCGGTCTGCACGAGGCGGCACGTCGCGGGACCGGCGGGCATCCGCGTCGTGCGCCAGACGTCCCCGGACGGCGTGCGGCGGAACGTCGGGTCGTACGGCCCGCGGGAGAGCCGACCGAGCGTGAGGTGCAGGTCCAGGGGCCGGTCCGACCGGACGCGCCGGACGAGCGGTTCACCGACCACGGCGTACACGACCGGGACGGGACCGTCGCCGACCGCGAGCTCGGCCGGCGCTGGGACCGGGCTCGGGCGCGGGTTCGGGCTCGGCAGGACGGTCACCGGACCATCGTCGCACCCGCCGCCGACGGCCCAGCAGGATCCGTCGCCGCCGCGAGCTGTGCCGCGAGCCCTGCCCGGTCGATCTGCATCCAGTACTCCACCACGCGGTCGTCCGCGACACGGTAGACGCAGCTCGCGACCTGCACGACCTCCGCCCCGGTCGGCGCGCGACCGTCCACCTCGCCGACGTGGCGGCCGCGCTGGGTCCAGCGGACGTACACGCGGTCGCCGTCCGCGAGGAGCTCGTCGACCGTCAGGGTGAAGCGCCCGTACGCGGCGCGCATCTCCTCGACGTGCTCGGCGTACTGCGCGGGAGTCCGGTGCACCGTCGTCGGCGCCTCCGACGTCACCTGGTGCGCCGCGACGAGGGGCGCGAGGTACTCGCCCGCGCGGGCCGGGTCGTCGCCCGAGCGCACGACGGCGAAGAACTCACGGACGAGGTCGGCAGGGGTTCGTGTCGTCACGGACCCATCATGCGCGACCGCGAGCCCGCCCCGAGCGTCAGTCGAACAGGGTGTCCATGTCCCACGCGGGCTCCGGCGTCGGCTGCTTGGGCGCCGGGGCGTGCGCGGCGGAAGCCGTGGCGTGCGCCGGCCCGGTCGCGCGGCCGGCCGGGCGCGTGGGATCGCCGAGCTCGGGGACGAGCGTGCCGTCGAGGTCGCCCCGGCCCGCGGCCCAGTCCTGGGCGGCGAGGCCCGCGAGCTGGTCGGCGCGCTCGTTGAACGGGTCGCCGACGTGGCCGCGCACCCAGCGGAACCGGACGGGCCCGGCGCGCTCGGTGATGACCCGGTCGATCGCCTGGACGAGCTCGAGGTTCTTCACGGGCTGGCCGCCCGCGGTGCGCCACCCCTTGCGCTTCCAGGCGACGACCCACTCGGACGCGCACTTGATGGCGTACTGCGAGTCGGACTCGATGAGGAGCGGCTCCGCACCGGGGTGCGCGCGGACCGCCTGGAGCAGCGCGGTCAGCTCGGCGACCTGGTTGGTCCCGCTCACGGCGCCGCCGGAGTCGAACGTGCCGTCGTGGTTGATCCACGCCCACCCGATGGCGCCGCCCGGGTTGCTCAGGCACGAGCCGTCGGTGCTGACAGTGATCACAGCGCTCCTCGATCACGGACGTCCCCGCCCGCCGGCTGCGGCGCGGGGAGGCGAATGCGTCGAGCCACATTGTCCCCCGGACCGGAGGGTCGCCGGACCACCTGTCCGCGGGCGCCCGGTCGGGGTCGCCTCAGGGGAGAACCGGGGGGATACCCCATGGTGCCGGGCGGTCGCGCGGTCGAGGCTGGGACGCATGGTCGCGTGGGTCGTGGAGCTGTGGGGACAGGTCGAGGCGTGGCTGCTCGCGCTCGTCGACTCGGTGTGGGCGCTGCCGACGCTGTTCGCGACGACCGCGGGGGACGGGTTCTTCCCGCCGATCCCCGGCGAGACCGTGATCGTCATGCTCGCCGTGGGGGCGCAGTCCGGCGGGGGCGTCGCCTGGGGGCTCGTCCTGCTCGTCGCGGCGCTCGGCGCCTGGTGCGGCGACCAGCTCGCCTACGCGCTCGGCCGGGCGGTCGGCACGCGCGCGCTGCCGGTGCTGCGCGGCTCCCGCGGTCAGCGCGCCGTCGCCTGGGCGACCCGCTCCCTCGACCGGCGCGGCGCGTCCGTCGTCCTGGGCGCGCGGTTCGTGCCCGTCGGGCGGACGGCGGTCAACGTGACCGCGGGTGCCGTGGGCTTCTCGCGCCGGCGCTTCATGGCGCTGTCCGCCGTCGCGTCGGTCGCGTGGGCCACCTACTCGGTCCTCATCGGCACGCTCGCCGCCGCGTGGGTGGGCGACAGCCCGCTCCTCGCCGTCGTGGTGGGGGTCGTCGGCGGGATCCTCCTCGGTGTCCTCGTCGACACGGTGGTCCGCCTCCGGGCGGCCCGTCGCGAGCGGGACACCGACCTGGCGGCCGGACCCGCCCCGAGCCCGGCACCCGGTGCCGGCACCCCGGAGACGGACGCCGCGCTGGTCACGTGCCCTGGCCCGGCGCGGTAGGCCCGTCGCACGACGGCGCCGCCCGGTGCGACGGACAGCAGGAGGGCCCCGGTCGACGACCGGGGCCCTCCTGCACGTCAGCGGTCGGTCAGGACACGCCGAGCAGGTCGATGACGAAGATCAGCGTCTTGCCGGACAGGCGGTGGCCGCCGCCCGCGGGGCCGTAGGCGAGCTCCGGCGGCACGACGAGCTTGCGCCGCCCGCCGACCTTCATCCCGGGGATGCCCTGCTGCCAGCCGGCGATGAGGCTGCGCAGCGGGAAGTTGATCGACTGCCCGCGGTTCCACGAGGCGTCGAACTCCTCGCCCGTCTCGTACTCGACGCCGAGGTAGTGCACGTTCACGGTCGCGCCCGGCGTCGCCTCGGGGCCGTCACCGACGGTGATGTCCTCGACGACGAGCTCGGTGGGCGCGGGGCCCTCCGGCGCGTCGACCTCGGGGCGGGACAGCTCGTTCTCTCCAGTGGTCATGGTCCGATCCAACCACGACGGCGGACGACGGGCGGGCCCGAGGTTGGGGACGCCCGGAACACCGGTCGGGGGGACCCCCGGCCCCGCGTTCGGCCGCGCGCAACACGGCGCGGCCGAAGATCGCCATCATGGAGGCATGTCCTCCACGCCTGAGCCGCACACCGGCCTGCCCGCCGGCGACCCGCACGGGGTGACGCCGGGCGGGGACCCGGCCCCCGTCGTCGGGCACCGACCGACGCCGCAGGAGATCCGGCGGTGGCGCCGGTTCCTCGCCGACGAGCGCGCGGAGGCGGCCGTCTACCGCGACCTCGCGAGCCGCCGCAGCGGTGAGGAGCGCGACATCCTGCTGGCGCTCGCGGACGCGGAGGGGCGGCACGAGCAGCACTGGCTCGGCCTGCTCGGCGACGACGTCGGCAAGCCCCTGCGGGGCGACTGGCGCACCCGGACGCTCGGCTGGCTCGCGCGCCGCTTCGGCGGCGTGTTCGTGCTCGCGCTCGCACAGCGCGCCGAGGCGCGCTCGACGTACGAGACCGACGCCGACGCGACGCCCCGGATGACCGCCGACGAGCGGATCCACGAGGAGGTCGTGCGCGGGCTCGCGACGCGCGGGCGCAACCGCATGTCGGGGACGTTCCGTGCCGCCGTGTTCGGCGCGAACGACGGCCTCGTGTCCAACCTCGCGCTGATCCTCGGCATCGGGGCGTCCGGGGCGTCGAACAGCACGGTGCTCCTCTCGGGGCTCGCGGGCCTGCTCGCGGGCGCGCTGTCGATGGGCGCGGGGGAGTACGTGTCGGTGCGGTCGCAGCGCGAGCTGCTCGACGCCTCGACGCCGAGCCCGCAGGCGTCCGCGGCACTGCCCGACCTCGACGTCGACGCGAACGAGCTCGCGCTCGTCTACCGCGCGCGGGGCATGGCGCCCGCCGAGGCCGAGGACCACGCCGCCGACGTGCTCGCGACGTACACGCAGCAGACGGTGATCGCCCCGCCGCCCAGCGCGGACGAGCACGAGACGCACGGCACGGCGATGGGGGCGGCGGTGTCGTCGTTCCTGTTCTTCGCGTCGGGCGCGCTCATCCCGGTGCTGCCCTACCTCTTCGGCCTGACCGGGTTCGTCGCGGTCGGCGTGGCGGCGCTCCTCGTGGGGGTCGCGCTCCTGGCGACCGGCGCGACGGTCGGCCTGCTCTCGGGGACCTCGCCGCTCACGCGGGCGCTGCGGCAGATCGGCATCGGCTTCGGTGCCGCGGCGGCGACCTACCTGCTCGGGCTGGTGTTCGGGGCGACCGTCGGGTGAAATCGGACGCTCCGGTGGTGAGCGTCACCGGCGCATGCCTACCGTGACCCCGGACGGGCCTGCCGGCCCGCCTCTTCGCCGCACCGACGACCTACGGGGCGCACGATGGACGCGACGCACGACGCGCAGGGCAGGCGCGCACCAGCCGCCCGCCGCTGGCTCGTGCGCGCGCTCGTGGCCGGAGGTGGTCTCGGTGCCGGCCTCGCGTTCGCCGTCGCGACCGCGGGCGGCGCGTCCGCTGCGGACGACCCGCTCGGCCTCGGCAAGGTCCTGTCGCCCGTCACCTCGACGGTCCAGAGCGTCGTCGACCCGGTCGTGCAGGACGTCGTCCAGCCCGTCGTGCGCGACGTCGTCGCCCCCGTCGTCCAGCCGGTCGCCCCGGTCGTCGAGAAGGTCGTGACCCCGGCGGCACCCGTGGTCGAGGAGGCCGTGCGGCCCGTCGCGCCGGTGGTCGACCAGGTCGTCGCGCCGGCCGCTCCCGTGGTCGAGCAGGTCGTCGCGCCCGTGGCGCCCGTCGTGCAGCCCGTGACCGACGTCGTCGCTCCCGTGACCACGCCGGTCCTCGACGCGGTCGTGCCGGCCGCGACGCCCGTCGTCGAGGCGGTCGCCCCCGTGGTGAACCCCGTCCTCGGGGCGGTGTCGCCCGCGCTCGACCCGGTGACGCCCGTCCTCGACGCGCTGACCCCGGTGCTCGACGCGCTGGCGCCCGTGACCGACCCGGTCCTCGGCCCGGTGACGGGGCCGTTCACCCCGCTCGACCCGCTCGCACCCGTGCTCCCCGAGGCGCCCGCTCCCGGTCCGGAGGCTCCGGGCCCGGTCGGCCCGGCGGGGCCCGGCGCCGGCACGACCGTGGCCGAGCCCACCGCGCCCACCGTGCCGCTGCCGTCGGGCGGCGAGCTGCCGCCCGTGCCTCCTCCCGGTGCGGACCGGGCGGGCCCGACGGCGCTCGGCACCCCGCCCGCGGGCGCACGCGGCGGGGGTCTCCTCGCCCCGCTCGACGCTCCGCCCGGCACCGCCGTGCCCGCAGGCGGTGCGACACCCCTGGGTGGCGCACCGTCGGACGGCGGGCTCGGTACGACACCCGCGCCGTCCGGCAGCTCCCAGCGCGCCGGGTCCGGCGGCGACCTCGCCGCCCTCGGCCACGGTGCCGACGCCCCCGTGCTCTCGTCCTGGACCGCCGTCGTCGACGACGCGCGGTCGAACCACCCCTCGACGTTCTTCGAGGTCCCCGTCTCTCCTGCCTGACGTGGCTCGCGTCGCGCCCCGAGCGCGGCAGACGCGACCCGGCGCCGTCGTGCGCCAGCCACTTCTGAGCAGGAGAGAGAACGATCATGCACACCTTCGTTCGACGCGCGCTGCGCACAGCGCTCGTCACAGGCGGCCTCGTGGTCGTCGGGGCCGGAGCGGCCCACGCAGCCGAGGGCGACCTCCTCGGCGACCTCGGGCTGGACCTGTCGGTCGAGGCTCCGCTGAGCCAGGTGACCGAGGCCCTTCCCGACGTGTCGGTGGACGTGCCCGTGAACGTCCCCGTCACCGTGTCCGACGTCGCGGTGGGCGCCCTCGGGGACGCCACGGTGACCCCCGCGCCCGCGCCGGCTCCGGCCCCGGCGCCCGACCCCGCGCCGGCTCCGGCGGGCCCGGCGGACGTCGACCTCGACGTGCCCGTGACGATCCCGGTGGACGTCTCGGGCGTCGCCGTCGGCGTCCTCGGCGACGCCGCGGTGGCCCCGGCTCCGGCTGCGGCTGCCGAGCCCGCCCCGGCCCCGGCCCCAGCTCCGGCAGGACCGACGGACGTGGACGTCGACGTGCCCGTGACCGTCCCCGTGGACGTGTCCGGCGTCGCGGTGGGCATCCTGGGTGACGCGACCGTCACGCCGGCTCCGGCGGCTCCGGCTGCTCCGGCTGACGGCGCGGACGACGGCGCGGCGGGGTCCGGCTCCGGCGTCGACGTCGACGTGCCCGTGACGGTGCCGGTGGACGTGTCCGGTGTCGCGGTCGGCGTCGGCGGCGACGCGACGGTCGGCGGTGGCGCGGCGGGAGAGGTCCCCGGTGACGGGACCGGATCCGGCGACGCCGACGGCACGGGCCTCCTCGACGGCGTCCTGGGTGACGGCGGTCTGGTGGACGACCTGCTCGGCGACGGGCTCCTCGGCGACGACGTGCTCGGCGGGGACGACGGCCTCCTGGACGGCGTGCTCGGTGAGGACGGTCTCGTCGACGACCTGCTCGGCGGCGCCTCGGGCGACGGGCTGCTCGACGGGGTGCTCGGGGAGGACGGCCTGCTGGGCGACGGGCTCCTCGACGGGGGCCTGCTCGGGGAGGACGGCGTCCTCGGGGCGCTGCCCGACCTCGACGTCGACCTGCCGGTGACGGTCCCCGTGACCGTCTGCGGCGTGGGCGTCGGCCTGCTGGGTGACGCCTCGGCGGCGTGCCCGACCGCCGCCGTCGTGCCGACGGACCCGACGGATCCCACGGACCCGACGGACCCGACCGACCCGACGGACCCGACCGACCCGACGGACCCGACGGACCCGACCGACCCGACCGACCCGACGGACCCCACCGACCCGGGGTCGACGGGTGGCACGGACGGCACGGTCGTCCGGGTGCTCCACCCGATCGGCGCCGGCGCCGGCGTCACGGCGACGACGGCGGGCGGGACGGCCGTCGCGGCGTCGGGCCCGACGGCCCTGGCGACGACGGGCGCGGGGGGTGACCTGGGGCTGCTCGTGATGGCCGGTCTGCTCACGCTGCTCGGCCTGTCGCTCGAGCGCTTCCGTCGGAAGTCCTGGCTCGCGGACCGGGACGCCTACGCACCGGTCTTCACCGACCGGGGCTGACGCCCGCAGAGACGGGACCGCCCGGGCCGTGCGCCCGGGCGGTCCTCGCGGCGCGGTCGCGCCGGACCTGGCCAGGGAGCACCCGGCGTGACCGTGCCGG
>NZ_JBGNYC010000061.1:0-25029 GCF_051844275.1 Cellulosimicrobium sp. CpK407 | reverse complement strand
TCGTCACGACGACGCGGGGGCCGGCGTGGGGAACCAGCGGGCGAACTTCTCCTCGAGAGCCTGGGTCCGCTCGACGTCGCAGCGCTTCTCGGCCGAGACCGTGATCGCGCCGTCCAGGCACTGCTGGTGCGCCAGCGCGACGTCCCACGTGACGAGCGTCGAGACCATCTGCAGCGCGAGCATCGCGGAGAGCCCGACGCCGATGCCCAGCGCCGGGACGAGCGCACCACGCACCCGTGCCCGCCACACCGCCACGAGCGCGCGGACGCCCACGACGATCGCCCCGAGCGCGAGCGCGAGGCTCACGGCCTGCCACGGGAACGGCATGGTGCTCACGACGATCACCGCGAGCAGGAGCAGGCCGAAGTGGAGCACGCGCCGCGTCGCCTGCCGCGCGAGCTCGGGGTCCGGCTCCGCGGGCTCGGGCGGTGCCGGAGGACGGCCGCCCCCGGGCGTCAGCGGGTCCGGCCGGCCGGGCGGGGGCGGTGGGAGGGGCGTGCCCGGGCCGGAGCCCGGTGGGACCGGAGCGCCCGGACGCGTGCCCTCCTCCGGCGGCTGCGGCGACTCCGGACGAGGGTGCTGCGGCGCGTCGGGACGGGGCGGTGCGTACGGGTTGCCCACGGGCAGCTCCTCGGTCGGTCGGGCGGCTCGCGGTACATTCTCCCATCGGAGACCGGGTGCCCGGGAGGGCGCCCTCCCTGTTCCGCCGAGCCCGACGCTCGAGCCACCTGAGCCGCCCCGAGCCACCCCGAACCCGCAGGAGCACCGTGCAGACGCCGTCCGGCCACCCCGTCGAGTCCACCTCCGCCGCCCGCGTCGTCGTCCTCGTCTCGGGCGCAGGCTCCAACCTCGCCGCGATCCTCGCCGCGCACGACGACGCCGCCTACGGGGCGCGCGTCGTGGGCGTCGTGTCGGACAAGGCCGACGCGGGCGGCCTCGACCTGGCCCGCGAGGCCGGGATCGCCGCCGTCGTCGTGGCCCCGGGCGACTTCGACGACCGGGCCGCGTGGAACGAGGCGGTCGCGCAGGCCGTCGACGTCTTCCGGCCGGACCTCGTGGTGCTCGCCGGGTTCATGCGCATCCTCGGTCCGGCATTCGTCGGGCGCTTCGCCGGCCGCACGATCAACACGCACCCGGCGCTCCTGCCGTCGTTCCCGGGCGCGCACGGCGTGCGGGACGCGCTCGCGTACGGCGTCCGCGTCACCGGGTGCACCGTCCACGTGGTCGACGACGGCGTGGACACCGGCCCGATCATCGCCCAGGTCGCCGTCCCGGTCGAGGACGGCGACGACGAGTCGTCGCTCCACGAGCGCATCAAGGTCGCGGAGCGCGCGCTCCTCGTCGAGACGGTCGGCCGCGCCGCGCGCGAGGGCCTGCGCGTCGAGGGCCGCCGGGCCGTCGTCGGGCGGTCGGCGGGCGCCTGAGCCGCCCGCGCGGCACCCGGTAGACTCGTCCCGGACGCGACTGGCGAGGGTGGGAACGACCACCGGGGAGCGGCCGGATCTACCTGCTGGAGCGTCGACCGCCTGGGCGCCTGGGTTCTGCCTCGCGTCGGCGTCCGTCGACGCGGCGACCGCGACCCAGAGGAGCCCCTCGTCATGTCCCACCCGGCCCCGCACGTGCCCTCCGCCCCCGACGTCCAGCTCGCCGACGACGCGCAGCGCCCCGTGCGGCGCGCGCTCCTGAGCGTCTACGACAAGACGGGCCTCGTCGAGCTCGCGACCGCGCTCCACGCGGCGGGCGTCGAGCTGGTCTCCACCGGCTCCACCGCGTCGACGATCGCCGCCGCGGGCGTGCCCGTGACGAAGGTCGAGGACCTCACCGGGTTCCCCGAGTGCCTCGAGGGCCGGGTCAAGACGCTCCACCCGCGCGTGCACGCCGGCATCCTCGCGGACTCGCGCAAGGCCGACCACCTCGCGCAGCTCGACGAGCTCGGCATCGCGCCGTTCGAGCTCGTCGTCGTCAACCTCTACCCGTTCGCCGCGACCGTCGCGTCCGGCGCCGGCCCCGACGAGGTCGTCGAGCAGATCGACATCGGCGGTCCCTCGATGGTCCGCGCGGCCGCGAAGAACCACCCGAGCGTCGCCGTCGTCGTGGACCCGGCCCGGTACGACGACGTCGTCGCCGCCGTGCAGGAGGGCGGCTTCACGTTCGCCCAGCGCAAGCGCCTCGCGGCGCAGGCGTTCGCGCACACCGCGCAGTACGACGTCGCCGTCGCGTCGTGGTTCGCGTCGTCGTACGCGCCCGACGACGTGGCCTTCCCCGCGTTCACGGGCGCCACCTGGGAGCGGGCCGACGTCCTGCGCTACGGCGAGAACCCGCACCAGCAGGCCGCGCTGTACACGCACTGGCGCGGCGGGCTCGCCACGGCGACCCAGCTGCAGGGCAAGGCGATGAGCTACAACAACTACGTGGACGCCGACGCCGCGCGCCGGGCCGCGTACGACCACTCCGGCCCGGCCGTCGCCGTCGTCAAGCACAACAACCCGTGCGGCGTCGCGACCGACGACGACATCGCGGCCGCCTACCGCAAGGCGCACGCCACCGACCCGGTCTCCGCGTACGGCGGCGTGGTGGCGGCGAACCGGGTGGTGACGACCGAGCTCGCGGAGGCGCTCAAGCCCGTGTTCACGGAGGTCGTCGTGGCACCGGGCTACGAGGACGGCGCGCTCGAGATCCTCGCGGCGAAGAAGAACCTGCGCGTCCTCGTGCTCCCGGAGGGCGCGCAGAGCGACCCCGTCGAGTTCCGTCCGATCTCGGGCGGTCTGCTCGTCCAGACGGTCGACCACATCGACGGCGTCGTGACCGCGGAGGACGGCACCGTCACCGGCGGCGACGACCCGCAGCACTGGACCCTCGTGACGGGCGAGGCCGCCGACGACGCGACCCTCGCGGACCTCGCGTTCGCGTGGCGCGCGATCCGCGCCGCCAAGTCCAACGCGATCCTCCTCGCGCGCGACGGGGCCGCCGTCGGGGTCGGGATGGGGCAGGTCAACCGCGTCGACTCGTGCCGTCTCGCGGTCGAGCGCGCCAACACCCTCGCCGACGGCGAGGAGCGTGCGCGTGGCGCCGTCGCGGCGTCCGACGCGTTCTTCCCCTTCGCCGACGGCCTCCAGATCCTGCTCGACGCGGGCGTCCGCGCGGTCGTCGCCCCGGGCGGGTCGATCCGCGACGCCGAGGTGATCGAGGCGGCGCGCGCCGCGGGCGTGACGATGTACTTCACGGGCACGCGCCACTTCGCGCACTGACACGGCCCTGCTCGACGGCCCCGCCGGTCTCCGGACCGGCGGGGCCGCCGCGCGCCGGGCGTCAGACCAGGGCGTCGCGGAGGCGCCGGGTCGGGTCGAGCGCGACGTCGAGGTCGACGCCGAGGCGGCCGGCGCGGTTCATCGCCTTGCGGACCGGGCCGACGTCGCGCGGCGAGTCGACCAGGAGGACCGCCCGGACCTCGGTGACCCGACGCTCCGGGCCGCCGTCCGCCGTCGTGCCGCCGTCCGAGGTGGAGCCGGAGGTCGTCCCCGGGGCGAGGTAGAACGCGGCCCAGCCCTCGTGGCCGGTCGGGCCGCCGGACGGGTCGCCGCGGAAGAGCACGTCGTCGGCCTCGTCGGGCACGCCGAACAGGGCGAGGTCGTGCCCGAGCTGCTGGGAGAACACGTACGGGGCGTGCCCGGGAGCGTCGGGCTCGTCGCCGAGCAGCGCGGCGACGGTCGCGTCCGGGTCGTGGAGGGCGGCGGACCAGTGGCCACCGGGCACCGCGCCGAGCAGCGGGTGCTCGCGCGTCGCGCAGTCGCCGACGGCCCAGAGCCCGGCCAGCCCCGGCACGGCGCCGGTGGCGTCCACGGGCACGCTGCCGCGCACGTCGCGCGGGACCGTGCCGTCGAGCCAGTCCGTCGCGGGGCGGGCGCCCACGGCGGCCAGCACGAGGTCGGCCGTCAGCTCGCGCCCGTCGGCGAGCCGGACGCCGTCGGGCCGGACCTCCGCCACCGCGGCACCGGTCACGAGCTCGGCGCCGACGGCCGCGTACCAGGGCGCGAGGTGCGCGCCGACGGCCGGACCGAGCTGGCGCCGGAGCGGGGCGGGAGCGGCCTCGAGGACCGTGACGTGCGCCCCCGCGCCGGCGGCGACCCCTGCCAGCTCGGCGCCGATCCAGCCCGCGCCCACGATCACGAGGCGGAGCCCCGGTCGCAGCGCGCCGCGGAGGGCCTCGGCGTCCCGGACCGTGTGCAGGAGGCGGGCGTGCTCCCAGCCGTCGGGCCGCACGGGCGTGGAGCCGACCGCGAGCACCACGGCCGCCGCGGCCCGGCGCTCGCCCGACCGCGTCGTGATCTCCCAGACGGCGCCGTCGGGCGTCGCCCGGCGCTCCAGCCGCACTGCCGGGTCGGCCAGGCGCACCTCGTCGGCGAGCGCCTCGACGTCGATGCCGAGGTCCTCGGCGAGCCACGCCGGGCCCGGGCGGCTCAGGAGCTCCTTCGAGAGCGGTGGCCGGTCGTAGGGAGGCACGCCCTCCGCGCCGAGCAGCGTCACCCGCCCGGCGTACCCCCGACGCCGGAGCGCGCCGACGGTCTGGGCGCCGGCGAGCCCCGCGCCCACGACCACGACCGACGCGGGCGGTCCCGGGTCTGCCGCGGGAGGGGACGCGCGGTGCGTGGTAGGTGGCGGGAGGACCGGCGGCTCGGCGGACGACATGCACGTCACGCTAGGCCACGACGGTAGGCTTCCGGACGTGGAAGGTGCAGCAGCGTGACCGACGTCACCGCGGACGGGGGGACGCGGCACCGGCCGCCGGCGACGCTCGTGCCGGCGTGGCACCACGTCGACGACGAGCCGGGAGACGACGGGCGCCCCGCGGGGGCGCGTCCCGACGACGAGGCCCGGCCCCCGGTCCCGGAACCCCCTGCGAGCCTCGCCCCGTCGCGTCAGCCGGCGATGTGGCTCGTGCTCGCGGGCGTCGCGGTGTCGACGCTCGTCGCGGTGCTCGTCGGTGCGCGCGCCGGCTGCTTCACGCTCGCCGGGCTGCTCGCGGTGGCCGGCGTGTGCCGCGCGGCCGTCCCGGGCCCGGGTCCCGTGGGGATCACCGTGCGCTCCCGCGGGCTGGACGTCTTCTTCTTCCTCGCGCCCGCGGTCGTCATGGCGTTCCTCGCGCTGACCCTCGACCAGGGCGAGATCTGACCCGTCGCGGGCGCCTGCCCACGCCCCCCGGGAGGGGCCGGGGGGGCGACCCTCCGGACGCGGTGCCGCGGACGACGACGGGCCCGGACCGCGGTCGCGGTCCGGGCCCGTCGGGGCGTGCGGGACGTCAGGCCTTGGGGGCCTCGTCCGTGCCGGGGGCGTCGTTCGTCGCCGGGGCCTCGGGCTCGTCCGCCTCGACGACCTCGACGACCTCCTCGACCGCGACGACGTCGCCGTTCTCGTCCGTGACGACGACCTCCTCCTCGACCACGGCGGCGGCCGCGCCCGCACCGGCCGCGCCGGCCGCCGCGGAGTACGCCGGGGCCCCGGTCTCGGCCAGCGTGACGACCTGGTCCTCGCCGAGGAGGTCGTCCTGCTTGGGGGCGAAGGCGAAGGCACGGTAGAACAGGCCCGCGATCGCGGCGCCGAGGAGCGGGGCGACCCAGAACACCCACTGCTGCTTCCACAGGTCCCCGTCGCCGGCGAAGACCGCCGAGGCCATCGAGCGTGCCGGGTTGATCGACGCGTTGGTGATCGGCGCGGCGACCAGGATGAGGGCGGTCAGCGTGAAGCCGATCACGACGGGCGCGTACTGGACGCTCGCGCGCTTGTCGGTGACGCCGAGGATCACGCCCACGAACACGGCGGTGACGATGGTCTCGATGAGCAGCGCCTGCACGAGGCCGAACTCCGTGCCGCCCTGCGACGCCGTCGAGAGCGAGGAGAAGCTGCCGTAGCCGTTGGCGGTCGCGACGAACACCCCGCCCCGGCCGTCCTGGCCGAGGAGCTGCGGGAGCGTGGAGGGCACGGTCGCGAGCAGGACGAGGCCGGCGAGGAGCGCGCCGACGAGCTGCGCGACCCAGTACGGCAGGACGTCGCGCCACGCGGTGCGGCCGCCGATCGCGGCACCGAGCGTGACGGCCGGGTTGAAGTGGCCACCGGACACGTTGCCCACGGCGGCGGCGCCCGCGACCACCGCGATACCACCGGCCAGGCCGACGGCCAGGGCGTTCTGCTGGCTGACGAAGGTGTACAGCGCCACACCCACGATCGCGAGGACGAGGAAGAACGTGCCGAAGACCTCGGCGCCGAGACGCGCGAGGAGGCTCGGCTGGACGACGGCGACGGCCTCGGTGGGCGCGGGACTCGGGTCCTCGACGAAGCCCTCCGGCGCGCCGGGAGCGGTGGTGTCCTGGGACATGATGATCCTGTCTGGTTCGGTGGGTACTTCGGGCAGTCCCGGGCCCGGCCGCCACGGTGCGGCACCGGGAGGCGGTCGGGACGACGGCACGATGCCTGACCGAGCGCCCGGCCATTCCGGCATCTGGGGGCATCTTGCCACCACCACCCGGGAGAAGTGTGGAAATCGGCGGTGCCCCACCTGAGAACGGACGGTCCGTCTCACGATGCGGTCGGGTGACGGGAGCCCCGAAAGTATCTTGACGTCGAGAAGTCGAGTACCCTGGACCGCGGTCAGCAACGCCCCTGTGTGCGACGGACCGGGCCCGACGGGCCGACGGTCGCCGTCCGGCTCCCGGGGGCACCAGTCCCCGACAGTTGGAGCGATCTGCGCATGGGCAAGATCAAGGTCGTCAACCCGGTCGTCGAGCTCGACGGCGACGAGATGACGCGCATCATCTGGCAGTTCATCAAGGACCGCCTCATCCACCCGTACCTCGACGTGGACCTCAAGTACTACGACCTGTCGATCCAGAACCGCGACGCGACGGACGACCAGGTCACCATCGACGCCGCGCACGCGATCAAGCAGTACAACGTGGGCGTCAAGTGCGCGACGATCACGCCCGACGAGGCGCGCGTCGAGGAGTTCGGCCTCAAGAAGATGTGGGTCTCGCCGAACGGCACGATCCGCAACATCCTCGGCGGCGTCGTCTTCCGCGAGCCGATCATCATCTCCAACATCCCGCGCCTCGTGCCGGGCTGGAACAAGCCGATCATCATCGGCCGTCACGCCCACGGCGACCAGTACAAGTCGACGAACTTCAAGGTCCCCGGCCCCGGCAAGATCACGATGACGTTCGAGCCGGCCGACGGCTCCGAGCCGCAGAGGTTCGAGGTCGTGACCATGCCCGAGGAGGGCGGCGTCGCGATGGGCATGTACAACTTCAACGAGTCGATCCGCGACTTCGCGCGCGCCTCGTTCGCGTACGGCCTCCAGCGCGAGTACCCCGTGTACCTCTCGACGAAGAACACGATCCTCAAGGCCTACGACGGCGCCTTCAAGGACATCTTCCAGGAGGTGTTCGACGCCGAGTTCGCCGAGGCGTTCGCCGCGAAGGGCCTCACGTACGAGCACCGCCTCATCGACGACATGGTCGCCTCGGCCATGAAGTGGGAGGGCGGCTACGTCTGGGCCTGCAAGAACTACGACGGCGACGTCCAGTCCGACACCGTCGCGCAGGGCTTCGGCTCGCTCGGCCTCATGACGTCGGTCCTCATGACCCCGGACGGCCAGACCGTCGAGGCCGAGGCCGCGCACGGCACCGTGACGCGCCACTACCGCCAGCACCAGCAGGGCAAGCCGACGTCGACGAACCCGATCGCGTCGATCTTCGCCTGGACGCGTGGCCTCATGCACCGCGGCAAGCTGGACGGCACGCCCGAGGTCACCGAGTTCGCGCAGACGCTCGAGGACGTCGTCGTCAAGACCGTCGAGGCCGGCCAGATGACCAAGGACCTCGCGCTCCTCGTCGGCCCGGACCAGGAGTGGCTGACGACCGAGGACTTCCTCGCCGCGCTCGACGAGAACCTCAAGGCGCGCCTGGGCTGATCGCCCTCCGCACGCCCGACGGCGGCGCCCCCTCGTGCAGGGGGTGCCGCCGTCGTCGTCCCCGGACCCTGGCGGCGGGGTGCGCCCCGCGGGCGCGCCGCTCCGCGCGTCCGGGCGGGTCGCGTTGTGGGAGAGTGAGCGCATGACTTCCCCCGTGAACGTGACGGTGACCGGCGCGGCCGGTCAGATCGGTTACGCCCTGCTCTTCCGTATCGCGTCGGGCCAGATGCTCGGCCCCGACACCCCCGTGCGCCTGCGCCTCCTGGAGATCCCGCAGGGCGTCAAGGCCGCCGAGGGCACCGCGATGGAGCTCGACGACTGCGCCTTCCCGCTGCTCGCCGGCATCGACATCTTCGACGACCCGACCGCCGCGTTCGAGGGGACGAACGTCGCGCTGCTCGTGGGCGCGCGCCCGCGCGGTCCGGGCATGGAGCGCGGCGACCTGCTGGAGGCCAACGGCGGCATCTTCAAGCCGCAGGGCCAGGCGATCAACGCGGGCGCGGCGGACGACGTGCGCGTCCTGGTCGTCGGCAACCCGGCGAACACGAACGCGCTCATCGCGGCGTCGAACGCGCCGGACGTGCCGAAGGACCGGTTCACCGCGATGACGCGCCTGGACCACAACCGCGCGCTGACGCAGGTGGCCAAGAAGGCGGGCGTGCCGGTGTCGGAGGTGCGCAAGGTGACGATCTGGGGCAACCACTCGGCGACGCAGTACCCGGACATCTTCCAGGCGGACGTCGCGGGGACCCCGGGCGCGCGGCTCGCGGAGGACCGCGAGTGGCTCGAGGGGACGTTCATCCCGACGGTCGCGAAGCGCGGCGCGGCGATCATCGACGCGCGCGGCGCGTCGTCCGCGGCGTCGGCCGCGAACGCGGCGATCGACCACGTGCGCGACTGGGTGCTCGGGACGCCGGACGGCGACTGGACGAGCGCGGGCGTCGTGTCCGACGGGTCGTACGGCGTCCCGACGGGTCTCATCTCGTCGTTCCCGGTGGTGTCTCGCGGCGGGTCGTGGGAGATCGTCCAGGGCGTCGAGCTGTCGGAGTTCTCGCGCGGGCGCGTCGACGCGTCGGTCGCGGAGCTCCAGGAGGAGCGGCAGGCCGTGGAGCAGCTCGGGCTCGTCTGAGCCGGGCTCCGGTCCCGTGGTCCGAGGCACGGTCCGGACCGCGGGACCGGGGACGCTCCGGGGGCCCGGACGGGAGCGGCGGTGCGGGGCGTCCGGGGATGGGTGACCGAGCGGAAAATCGCTGCGCCGGCGGGGGTGCCGCGCCGTAGGGTCGACGGGCCATGATCGACGCCACCCTGCCGACCGAGCAGCCCCCGAACCCCCCGACCACCCCGGACCCCACCCCGGCGGCGGGTGCGTCGCGCGCACCCGTCGACCCCGCCCGCCGCCTGGACTGGCGGCGCCTGCGCGGGCCGCTGGCCGTCGTCGCCCTCGTCGCGCTCACGCTCGGAGCGGTCGGTGCCGCGCTCGGGACCGTCATCGCGGGCTGGCTCGCCGACGACCCGACGACGGCGACCCTCCAGCTCCTCGCGCTGTGCGTCGTCGGTGCCGCGCTGCTCGACACCGTCGGCCAGGTCGTGTGGGCCGGCGTCGTCGACCGCGCCGAGGGGCGCCTGCGCGGCGACCTGCTCACGGCCGCCCTCCACCAGCCGCTCGCCACGCTCACGGAGCAGGCGGTGGGCGAGGTGCTCGACCGCGTCGACGACGACACGCACGCGGTCGGCACGCTAGTGCGCCGCCAGCTCTGGGGCGCGGGCCGCACGGTCGTCGGCGTCCTGCCGATGTGGGTCGTCGCGGGCCTGACCTGGTGGCCGGCGTGGATCCTCTTCCCGGTGCTCGGCGCGGTCGCCGCGGTGATCGTGCGCCCCATGCTGGGCGAGATCGCGCGCCGCAAGGTGATCGAGGAGGCCGCGTGGACGGACCACGCCGCGGCGTTCGAGGAGTCCGTCGCGGCGCGCGACGACCTGCGCACGAGCCTCGGCCAGTCGTTCGCGGTCCGGCGCCTCGCCGAGCGCTCGGCCCAGGTGCACCGGAAGTTCCAGGCCGTGCTCGTGATCGAGTCGCGCATGCTGCGGCGTGCCGGGCTCGTCCTCGCGTCGCTGCTTGCGGGCGTGGCCGTCGCGGGCGCCGCGCTCGCCGCCGACGGCGACCTGGGCGTCGACCGCCTCGTCACCCTGTTCCTCGTGACCGCGATGTTCGTGGGCCAGGTGGACAACCTGGTCCACCACCTGCCGGACATCCAGGAGGGCATCGGGGCGCTCACGCGCATCCGGCAGATGCTCGCGGTCGAGCCCGAGCCGACGGGTGGGCGCACGCTGCCCGCCGGACCGGTGGGGATCGAGCTGCGCGACCTCCACTTCTCCTACGCCGAGGGCACGTTCGCGCTCGACGGCGTGAGCCTGCGGGTGCCCGCAGGCGAGACGGTCGCGCTCGTGGGGCGGACGGGGTCGGGCAAGTCGACCCTGGCGTCCCTCCTCTCGCGCGCGGTCGAGCCGCCGCGGGGCGCGGTGCTCGTGGGCGGCGTGGACGTGCGCGACCTCGACCTGCAGGCGCTGCGCGCCGCGGTGGGGGTCGTGACGCAGCGCACCGAGATCCTCGCGGGCACGCTCGCGGAGAACGTCGCGCTCTTCGCCGACGTGCCGCGCGCCGACGTCGAGGCCGCGGTGCACGAGCTGCGCCTCGACGACTGGGTCGCGGGCCTCCCCGACGGCCTCGACACGCTGCTCGGACCCGGTGGCACGTCGCTGTCGGCGGGGGAGGAGCAGCTCGTCGCGTTCGCGCGGCTGCTCGTCCGCGACGTGCAGGTCGTCGTGCTCGACGAGGCGACCGCGCGCATGGACCCGCTGACCGAGGCGCGCGTCGTCGCGGCCTCGGAGCGGCTGCTCGCCGGGCGGACGGGCGTGCTCGTCGCGCACCGCCTGACGACGATCGAGCGGGCCGGGCTGCTCGCGGTCCTCGACCACGGGCGGGTCGTGCAGCAGGGCGAGCGGGCGGCGCTCGCCCGCGTCGCGGGCCCGTACCGCGACCTGCTCGCCGCGAGCGTCGCCGAGGAGACCGGGACGGGCGTCGTCGGCGCGCACCCCGGTGCGGGCGAGGCCCTGCTCGACGACGACGGCGCGCGCGACGTGTCGCCCGTCCCGGGCGCGTCGGGCCGTCCCGGCGACGCCGACGGCGCGGCTGCGGACCGGGCGGCGGAGTCGGTCGGAGGCCGCCGACGGCGTGGCACGCCGCCGGTCCTCGCGGACCCCGGCGACGGGCCCAGCCTCGCTCGCGGGGTGCTGCACGCGCTGTTCGTGCGCCCCGCGTGGGGCGTCGTCGGCGCCCTGCTGTTCCTCGTGACGAGCCTCGTCTCGGCGCAGGGCGCCGTCACGGGCTTCCTCTGGGGCCGCGCCGTGCAGGACCTGGACGAGGGGTTCCCGGCGCAGCTGCTCGTGCCGCTCGCCGTGCTCCTCGTCCTCGCGCCCCTCTGCCTCGCGTGGGCGCTGTACGTCTACCCGCGCTGGTGGATCGAGGTGCTGCTGCGCGTGCGCATGGCCGTCATGGCCGGCCAGACGCGCCAGCACCGGCTCACCGCGACGCCCCCGGGCGAGGTGGTCGCGCGTGCCATGGACGCCGACCGCTTCGTCCGGTACGCGGACCGGTGGGTCGACTTCGTCAACGGCCTCGTCGTCGCGGGGGTCACGGCGCTGCTCAGCGGGTCGTGGCTCGCGGGCGCGGTGCTGCTCGCCGTGATGGTCGTGTCCGCGGCGGCGTCCGCGCTCGGGCGCCCGATCGCGGGCCGGTCGGCCACGCGGTCGTCGGCGGCGCGCGCCCGGTTCGGGCGGGCGCTGGTCTCGGCGCTCGACTCGGCGCGCACGGTCAAGCTCGCCGCCCGGACGCCGCAGGTGCACGCGCACCTGCGCGAGGTCGACGGGGGGCGCGTGCGGGCCGCGATCTTCGAGCACCGGGTGCAGGCCGCGCTCGACGGCGTCCCGCTCGTGATGATCCAGCTCGGCGTCGTGGCGGCGTGGGCCGGGCTGCTCGCGGGCACGTGGGACCTCGCGACCGCGCTCCTGGTCGCCAACGCGGTGACCGGCTTCGGCTGGTTCGGCGTGGTCGCGGGGGCAGTCGTGACGGAGGCGCCGGGCACGCGCTCGTGGCAGCGCGCCACGAGCCGGTTCGCCGGGGGCACGGATCTCATGGACCTGCCGCCCGGCGTCGACCTCCTCACGGGCGAGGCCCCCGTGCCTGACCCGGGGCCGCGCCAGCCGCTCGAGCGGCTCGAGCTGTCCGACGTCACCGCGCTGCACGACGACGGCACGATCGGCGTCCAGGGCGTCGACCTCGCGGTGCGTCGCGGCGAGCTCGTCCTCCTGCTCGGGCAGGTCGGGGCGGGCAAGTCGAGCCTGCTCTCGGCGTTGTCGGGCCTCATGGAGCACACGGGGCACATCCGGTGGAACGGGACCGACGTCGTCGACGCCCAGACGTTCCTGCGGCCGGGACAGGTCGCCCACGTGGCGCAGGTCCCGCGTGTGCTCTCGGGGACGTTCGCCGACAACGTGCGCCTCGGGCACGAGCGCGACGTGCACGGCCCGGTCGCGGCCGCGCGCCTGGAGCGCGACGTCGTCGAGGCCGGGGGCCACGAGGCGCTGGTGGGCCACCGCGGCGTCCGGCTCTCGGGCGGCCAGGTGCAGCGGCTCGCCCTCGCACGGGCGCTCGCGACCGACGCCGAGCTCCTGCTCGCGGACGACGTCTCGAGCGCGCTCGACGCGGCGACCGAGATCGAGCTGTGGACCTCGCTCCGGGAGCGCGGGACCACGGTGATCGGCGCGACGTCGAAGCGTGCGGCGCTCGCGCGCGCGGACCGCGTCGTCGTGCTCGACGAGGGCCGCGTCGCGGAGGTCGGGCCGTGGCGCGACCTGGCACCGCGCTGGGGTCATCTGGCGGGCTGACCTCCCCTCCCGCTCCCCGCCGAACCCGGGGTCGCTCCTCACCGGACGTGTTCCGGTGGGGAGCGACCCCGGGTTCGGCGTCTCCGGGGTTTCTGAGTCTTGCTGCAAGTTTCTGCAACCAGTACAGTTCGGCTCAGCCGTACGCTGAGGAAGCCGCGGTCGACGTCGCCCGCTGCCGGTCTCGTCGTCCGTGGTCTTGCCGGCCCTGCCCGCTCACGCGTGCGGTCCCGCACCAGCCACCGGACGAGGGAGTCCTCATGACCTCCACGCCGCGACGTCGCCGCGTTCCGCGCATCCCGTCGCCCCACCCATCCGACCCGTCGCCCCGCCGTCCGCGCGGGGCCAGGACGACGGCGTCGGTCACCGCCGTCGCGCTCGCCACCTCGGGCCTGGCGGGCGTCACGCTCGCCGCGTTCGCCGCCCCCGCCGCGGGGGCCGACGAGCGCACGCTCGCCCTCGTGGGCGACCTCCAGTCCGAGCTCGGCTGCGCCGCCGACTGGGACCCCGCGTGCGCGGCGACCGAGCTCGCGCCCACCGACGCCGCCGGCGTCTGGTCCGCCGACTTCGAGGTGCCCGCGGGCACCTACCAGTACAAGGTCGCCTACGACGATGCCTGGGACGAGGCGTACGGGCGCGACGGCGGCCAGGACAACGCGCCCCTCGTGCTCGGCGGCGACGCGACCGTGCGCGTCACCTTCGACGAGTCGACCCACCGCATCGCGCTCACGCCGCTCGGGCTCGCGGGCGGCTACGACGAGGCGCAGGACGCCGACCTCGTGGTGCCCCCAGTGCGCCAGCCCGGGTCGGACGAGCGCTTCTACTTCGTCATGACCGACCGGTTCGCGAACGGCGACCCGTCGAACGACACGGCGGGGCTCGGCGACGACCCGCTCGTCTCCGGGTTCGACCCGACGAACAAGGGCTTCTACCAGGGCGGCGACATCGCGGGCCTGCGGCAGAACCTCGACTACGTCGAGGGCCTCGGCACGACGGCGATCTGGCTCACGCCGTCGTTCAAGAACCAGCCGGTCCAGGGCACGGGCGCCGACGCGTCGGCGGGCTACCACGGCTACTGGATCACCGACTTCACGCAGATCGACCCGCACCTCGGCACCAACGCCGAGCTCGAGGCGCTCATCGACGAGGCGCACGACCGCGGGATCAAGGTCTACTTCGACATCATCACGAACCACACGGCCGACGTGATCGACTACGAGGAGAAGCAGTACGCGTACGTCGACCAGGCCACGTCGCCGTACCGCGACGCCGACGGCACCGTGTTCGACCCGGCGGACCACGCGGGCACCGGCGACTTCCCGGCGCTGGACGCCGCGACGTCGTTCCCGTACACGCCGGTCGTCCCCGCGGGCAAGGAGGACCTCAAGGTCCCGGCCTGGCTCAACGACCCGACGCTCTACCACAACCGCGGCAACTCGACGTGGACCGGGGAGTCCGTGACGTACGGGGACTTCGACGGCCTCGACGACCTCATGACCGAGCACCCGACGGTCGTCGACGGGTTCGTCGACGTCTACCAGGACTGGATCGACCTCGGCATCGACGGCTTCCGCATCGACACCGTCAAGCACGTGAACTTCGAGTTCTGGGAGACGTGGACCACCGAGGTCCTCGACTACGCGCACGCGCAGGGCAAGGACGACTTCTTCATGTTCGGCGAGGTGTACGACGCCGACGCGGCGAAGCTCTCGCCCTACGTGCGCAAGACGGACATGAGCTCGACGCTCGACTTCACGTTCCAGTCCGCCGCGACGAGCTTCGCGAGCGGGAACAGCGCCAAGGGCCTCGCGTCGCTCTTCGCGAGCGACGACATGTACACGACGCCCACGACGAACGCACAGGCGTTGCCGACGTTCCTCGGCAACCACGACATGGGCCGCGTCGGGTACATGCTCGCGAGCACGGACGACCCGCTCGCGCGCGACGAGCTCGCGCACGACCTCATGTACCTGACCCGCGGGCAGCCGGTCGTGTACTACGGCGACGAGCAGGGCTTCGCGGGGACGGGCGGCGACAAGGACGCGCGCCAGACCCTGTTCGCGACCCAGGTCGACGAGTACGCCGACCAGCCGCTCGTCACCGGCGAGCAGGCGGGCAGCGTCGACCGCTTCGGCACGGACGCGCCGCTGTACGCGCACATCGCCGGGCTCGCCGCGCTGCGCGAGGCGCACCCGGCGCTGGCCGACGGCGCCCAGGTGGAGCGCTACGTCGAGAACGGCGCGGGCGTGTACGCGTTCAGCCGCGTCGATCGCGAGGAGAAGATCGAGCACCTGGTCGCACTGAACAACGCGGCGCAGGAGCGGACGGCGACGTTCACGACCCTCACGCCCGGCGCCTCGTACGAGGTGCTCTACGGCGAGCAGGCCGCCCCCGTCACCGCCGACGCCGACGGCGTGGTCGCGCTGACCGTCCCGGCGACGGGGACCGTCGTGCTGCGGGCCGACCGCGAGGTCGGCGCGGACTCGTCGGGCGAGATCGCCGTCACCGTGCCGCGGGCCGGGGGAGCGGTCACGGGCGTCGCCCCCGTGACGGCCACGGTCGACCCGGACGCGTGGGCCGAGACGTCGTTCGCGTGGCGCGAGGTCGGGAGCGCCGAGTGGCACCCGCTCGGCACCGCCGAGGACACGGCGCCGCGCGTCTTCCACGACGTCGCGGGTCTCGCCGACGGCACGCTCGTCGAGTACCGCGCCGTGACGACCGACGCCGACGGCGACCGCGCCGCCGCGTCCACGTTCGCGAGCGTCGGGGTCGACGTGAGCGGGGTCGTGGGCGAGGAGCCCGAGCCCGAGATCGACCTCGTGACCGTGCCCGGCAGCCACAACGCGGCCATGGGCTGCGCGGGCGACTGGGCCCCGGCGTGCGAGGCCGCGCAGCTCACGAAGCGCGCCGACGGCGTCTACGCGGGCACGTTCGACATCCCGGCCGGGACGTACGAGTACAAGGTCGCGCTCAACGGGTCGTGGACCGTGAACTACGGCGTCGGCGGTGTACAGGACGGTGGCAACGCGACGTACACGACGACCGGCGGCCCGGTGACGTTCTACTGGGACCCGGTGAGCAAGGACTTCTCGAGCACCGCGCAGGGGCCGATCGTCACGCTCGCGGGCTCGTTCCAGGACCAGGTCGGCTGCCCCGGCTCGTGGGCGCCCGACTGCCTCGCCTCCTGGCTCAAGGACCCGGACGGCGACGGCGTCTACACCTGGTCGACCGACCGCCTCGCGGCCGGCGCGTACGAGGCCAAGGTCGCGCACGGCCTGAGCTGGGCCGAGAACTACGGCGTCGGCGGCGCGCGCGACGGGGCGAACTACCAGTTCTCCGTCGGCGATGGAGAGCAGGTCACGTTCTCCTACGACCTCGCGTCCCACGTCCTGACGATCGACGTCGCGAACCCGCCGCTCCCCGGCACCGGCCAGCAGGCCGCGCACTGGGTGCGCGAGGGCGTCGTCGCGTGGCCGGGCGACCTCGGCACGGGCGACGAGTGGACCCTGTGGTCCGCCCCGGAGGGCGGGCTCTCGGTCACCCCGGGCGGCGCCGACGGCGAGGTGCAGGCGCCGGAGGGCACGGCGTCGTACACGCTCGAGGTCGACCCGTCGGGCCTGCCCGACGACGTCGCCGCCGAGTTCCCGGCGCTCGCCGGGCACACCGCGCTGCGCGTGCTCGACGACGGCGAGCCGCTCGACCGCGCGGAGGTCGAGGCGGCGCTCACCGGCCAGCTCCTCGTCACCCGGGCCGACGGCGGCGCGCTCACGGCCGCGACCGGGGTCCAGGTGCCGGGCGTCGTCGACGACCTGTTCGCGCAGGACGCGGCCGAGCGCGAGCTCGGCGTCTCGTGGCACGCCAACGGCAAGTGGGCGTCGTTCGCGCTGTGGGCGCCGACGGCGAAGGCCGTCTCGGTGCTCGCGTGGCCCGCGGGGGCGTCGCTCGACGACGACCCGCGCCGGTTCGAGGCCGCCCGCCAGGCCGACGGCACGTGGACCCTCGACGGCAAGGCGGCCGACAAGAAGCTCGGCGGCGCGGCCGTCGGCTGGAAGGGCGCGCGCTACCTCTACGAGGTGCGCGTCTACGTCCCGAGCACGGGGAAGGTCGAGACGAACGTCGTCACCGACCCGTACTCGGTGGGCCTGACGCTCGACTCCACGCACTCGGTGGCCGTCGACCTCGACGACCCTGCGTTCCGTCCGAGCGCCTGGGAGGGCACGCCCGCCCCGGTCGTCGAGCGGGCGGTGGACCAGACGATCTACGAGCTCCACGTCCGGGACTTCTCGATCTCCGACGAGACGGTCCCGGCGGAGCGGCGCGGCACGTACCTCGCGTTCGCGGAGACGGACTCGGCCGGCATGACGCACCTGCGCGAGCTCGCGGACGCGGGCGTCACCACGGTGCACCTGCTCCCGACGTTCGACATCGCGTCGATCCCCGAGGACCGTGCTGCCCAGGCGACCACGGGCGACCTCTCCGGGTTCGCCCCGGACTCGACCGAGCAGCAGGCCGCGGTCGCGGCGGTGCAGGCGCAGGACGGCTTCAACTGGGGCTACGACCCGTGGCACTTCAGCACGCCGGAGGGGTCGTACGCGGTCGACGCGGACGGCGGCGCGCGCGTGGCCGAGTTCCGCACCATGGTCGGTTCGCTCCACGGTGCCGGGCTGCAGGTCGTGCTCGACCAGGTGTTCAACCACACCGCCGCGAGCGGACAGGACGCGAAGTCCGTCCTCGACAAGGTCGTGCCGGGCTACTACCACCGGCAGAACCCGACCACCGGCTCCGTCGAGACGAGCACGTGCTGCCAGAACGTCGCGACCGAGCACGCGATGGCGGGCAAGCTCATGGTCGACTCGGTCGTCACGTGGGCGAAGGACTACCGCGTCGACGGGTTCCGCTTCGACCTCATGGGCCACCACTCGAAGCAGAACATGCTCGACGTCCGGGCCGCGCTCGACGAGCTCACGCTCGCCGAGGACGGCGTCGACGGGAAGTCCGTCTACCTGTACGGCGAGGGCTGGGACTTCGGCGAGGTCGCGGGCAACGCGCTGTTCGAGCAGGCCACGCAGGGCCAGCTCGGCGGCACGGGCATCGGGACCTTCTCCGACCGGCTGCGCGACGCCGTGCACGGCGGCTCGCCCGTGGACGGCGCCACGACGTTCACGCAGGGCTTCGGCACGGGCCTCGGCACCGACCCGAACGGGCAGCCCGCCCGGGCGGGGGAGCCGGGGACCGTGAACGACGGGTCCGCGGACGAGCTCGCCGACCTCGGTCACCAGACCGACCTCGTGCGTCTCGGCCTCGCGGGCAACCTGCGCGACTACACGCTCGTCACGTCGACGGGCGAGGAGAAGCGCGGCGACGAGATCGACTACCGCGGGGCGCCGGCCGGCTACGCCGACTCGCCCGAGGAGGTCGTGACCTACGTCGACGCGCACGACAACGAGACGCTGTTCGATTTGCTGACGCTCAAGCTCCCGGCCGACACGCCGATGGACGAGCGCGTGCGCATGAACACGGTCTCGCTCGCGACCGCGGCGCTCTCCCAGACGCCGTCGTTCTGGCACGCGGGCACGGACCTGCTGCGGTCCAAGTCGCTCGACCGCAACAGCTACGACTCGGGCGACTGGTTCAACGCGATCGACTGGACCGGTCAGGACAACGGCTTCGGCAAGGGCCTGCCGATGGCGGCCGACAACGAGGACAAGTGGCCGCTCATGGCGCCGCTCCTCGCGGACCCGGCGCTCAAGCCGTCGCCCGACGACATCGCCACCGCGTCGGCGCAGGCGCAGGACCTCCTGCGGCTGCGGCACTCGACCGAGCTGTTCCGGCTCGGCGACGCGGACCTCATCCGGGAGAAGGTCACCTTCCCGGACGCCGGGACGGACCAGGTCCCGGGGGTCGTGGCGATGGCGGTGGACGACACCGTCGGCACCGACGTCGACCCCGCGCTCGACGGGCTCCTCGCCGTCTTCAACGCCTCGCCGGACGAGGTCACCGTCCCGCTGTCCGCGCTCGCGGGCCGCGAGTACGTGCTCTCGCCGGTCCAGGCCGAGGGGAGCGACGACGCCGTGCGCGGCACCACGTGGGACGCGGCGTCTGGGACCGTCACGGTCCCGGCGCGCACCGTCGCGGTGCTCGTCGAGCCGCAGGCGGGCGGCGACCTGCCCGTCTCCGTCGAGGTGCAGCCCCGCTGCCTCGCGGGCAAGGCGTACGTCGCCGTCCGCGCGACGAACGACGGCGCCGTGCCGGTGGACGTCCGGCTCGCCACGCCGTTCGGCGAGAAGGCCGTCGCGGACGTCGCGCCCGGCAGGAACGCCTACCAGTCGTTCGCGACGCGCCAGAAGGCGGTCGCGGCCGGCGAGGCCACGGTGACCGCCACCGCGGTGGTCGACGGCGAGGAGGTCACCTCGACCTTCACCGTCGAGCACGAGGCGGTCACCTGCTCCTGAGTCGAACGCCGAGGTAGAGCCCTGGTCATCACCAGGGCTCTACCTCGGCGCACCTCGGCTCTACCTCGGCGGGGCCTCGGGTCTCCCTCGGTCGGCCGCGGCCTTCCTCGGGACGTCCCCGTGCTCTCCCGGCGGGGCGGGTGCTACGGTCGCGAGCCGTGACCACCTCGCCCCGGCCCGCCGTCCGCCCGACGGCGGGGCTCGTGTTCCGCACGGCCGTCGCCGCCGACCTGCCCCGCGTGGTCGAGCTCATCGCCGACGACGAGATTGCGCGCGCCCGCACGGGCGACGTCGGCCCGGAGCACGAGGCGGCGTTCGCCGCGATCGACGCGGACCCGAACAACGCCCTGGTCGTCGTGGAGCGCGACGGCGAGGTCGTGGGCACCATGCAGCTCACCGTGGTCCCGGGCATCTCCCGGCGCGGAGCCTCCCGGCTGCTGGTCGAGGCGGTGCGCGTCGACCGCCGGCTGCAGGGCCAGGGCGTCGGCCGGGCCATGATGGCGTGGGCACACGCGTGGGGGCGGGAGCGCGGCTGCGCCCTCGCGCAGCTCACGTCCGACAAGCAGCGCGACGACGCCCACCGCTTCTACCGGTCGCTCGGCTACGAGCAGTCCCACGAGGGGTTCAAGCTGCCGCTCTGACGGCGGCCGCGTGCGGCCGCCGTCAGGGCATCAGCGGAAGACGACCGTGCGGTGCCCGTCGAGGAGCACCCGGTGCTCGGCGTGCCACCGCACGGCGCGCGCGAGCGTCTGGCGCTCGACGTCCTCGCCGATCGCGACCAGGTCCTCGACGCGGCGCGAGTGGTCCACGCGCTCCACGTCCTGCTCGATGATCGGGCCCTCGTCGAGGTCGCCGGTCACGTAGTGCGACGTCGCGCCGATGAGCTTGACGCCGCGGTCGTGCGCCTGGGCGTAGGGCCGCGCGCCCTTGAAGCTCGGCAGGAACGAGTGGTGGATGTTGATGATGCGCCCGGGCATCTCGCGGCACAGGTCGTCGGAGAGGATCTGCATGTAGCGCGCGAGGACGACGAGCTCGACGTCGAGGTCGCGCACGAGCTCGCGCAGGCGCGCCTCGGCGTCGGCCTTGGTGTCCCTCGTCACGGGGACGTGGTGGAACGGCTTGCCGTAGAACGTCGCGATGTCCTCGAGGTCGCGGTGGTTGCCGACGACGCCCACGACCTCGATCGGCATGCCCTGGGAGCGCTCGCGGTACAGCAGGTCGACGAGGCAGTGCGGGGCCTTGGAGACCATGAGCAGCGTGCGGACCCGTCGCCCGACGACGTCGAGCTGCCACGTCATGGCGAACCGGGCCGCGACCTCCTCGACCGCCCGCTCCAGCTCGGCGCGCTCCGCGGCCGCGGTGACCTGCACGCGCATGAAGAACAGCCCCGAGAGCGGGTCGCCGAACTGCTGCGACTCCGTGATGTTGCCGCCGAGCCGCGCGAGGGCACCGGCGACGGCGTGCACGATCCCCGGCCCGTCCGGGCACGAGAGCGTGAGGACCCAGTGCGTGGGGTCGCCGATCGGGGTCTGCGCGGTGCGGAGCGCCGAGGTGTCGGGGACGTCGGCGCCACGGGGATCTGTCGTGGACACCCCTCAGAGGGTAGCCGCGTCCCGGCGGTGCCGGGACCGCCGTCCGGCAGCCCGACATCACCCGGACACGCGCGGTCGCGCCGCGCGATGTCTGACACGATGTCTTCATGAACGACGCGCAGATCACGACCCGCCTCGTCGACGACGCCGAGGCCGGTGAGCTCCTGACCCTGCGGCGGGCGGCGTTCGTCACCGAGGCGCAGCTCTACCAGGACCCCAACATCCCCCCGCTGACCCAGACCCTCCACGAGCTGCGCGAGGACCTCGCGCGCGAGGACGTCGTGACGATCGGCGCGTGGCTCGGCCCGCGCCTGGTCGGCTCGGTCCGGGTCGAGATCGAGGACAGCAAGGCGACGCTCGGGCGGCTCGCGGTCGCGCCGGACATGCAGGGCCGGGGCATCGGGACGCAGATGCTCTTCGAGGTGCTGCCCTATCTCCCGGAGCAGACCTCGGAGATCTGGGTCTTCACGGGCAAGGACTCCAAGCAGAACCTCGCGATGTACACCAAGCACGGGTACGAGGAGCAGTACGACAAGGCGGCCGGCGACCTCACCTACACCTACCTGCGCCGCATCCTGGGCGAGGCCGAGGCGCGCAACGAGTCGGACGCCGTCGGGCACGAGTAGTCCCGGGAGGCCTCAGCCGCGCCGTGGGTCCTGGGTGGCCGAGACCGACGAGTCGTGGCGCGGGGACGTGAGGGTCGAGGCGCCGGTGATCGCCGCGATGATCTCCTCGTAGCTGGCGTCGGGGCCGGAGAAGCTCCCGTTGTTCCGGCCGTGCCGCAGCACCTCGACCCGGTCCGCCACCGCGCGGACGTCGGTCATGTTGTGGCTGATGAGGATGACGGCATGGCCCATGTCCCGCAGCCGCAGGATGTGCGTGAGCACCTCGGCGGACTGCGCGACGGACAGCGCCGCGGTCGGTTCGTCGAGCACGACGATGCGGGGGGAGCCCAGGAGGGTGCGGGCGATCGCGACGCTCTGGCGCTGGCCGCCCGAGAGCGACGAGACCGGCACCCGTACCGACGGCACGCGCGCGTTGAGGTCGGCCAGCACGCGCCGCGCGGTCCCCTCCATGGTCGCCTCGTCGAGGCCCCGCCCCCGACGCAGCTCGCGGCCGAGGTAGAGGTTCGACACGACGTCGAGGTTGTCGCACAGGGCCAGGTCCTGGAAGACGGTCGCGATCCCGAGCGCGTGGGCGGCGGCCGGGGTCGGGATGACGACCGGGACGCCGTCGGACTCGATGAAGCCGGCGTCGGGCGTCAGCACGCCCGCGACGATCTTGGCGAGCGTGGACTTGCCGGCACCGTTGTCGCCGACCAGAGCGACGACCTCGTGCCGGTGGACCTCGAGCTCGACGCCGGTGAGGGCCTGGACGGCGCCGAACGACTTGTCGATCCCGTGCAGGGCGAGCGCCGGGACAGCAGGGCGGGTGGTCACGTCGGGTCACCTTCGGTGGGGGAGGGGGCGACCACCGGGCCGTCGGTGGCCAGGTCGGTCGCGGCGAGCGCGAGGGAGAGCGCGCCGAGGACCTCGGCGCGAGAGCCGAGGTCCGACGCGAGGACCTCGACGGGGGCGATGGTGTTCGGGACGAGGTGGCGGCGCATCGACTCGCGGAACGGGGCCAGCAGGACCTCGCCGGTCTCGGCGAGCTCGCCCCCGACGACGACCGCCTGCGGGTTCAGCGCCGTCGCCAGACCGGCCACCACGGACCCGATCCGGTCCCCCGCGTCGGCGACGACGCGGCGGCACCCCGGATCGCCGTCGAGCGCGCCCTGGACGAGGTCGTGCAGGGTGAGGTCCCCGTGGCTCGTCCGGACGAGGGCGAGCAGCGCGTCGGACCCCACGACGGTCTCGAGGCACCCGCGGTTCCCGCAGCGGCAGATCGGGCCGGCCGGGTCGACCTGCATGTGACCGATCTCGCCCGCCGTCCCGGCGTAGCCCCGATGGACTCGGCCCCCGAGCACGATGCCGGCGCCGGTGCCGTAGGAGGCGCGCACGAAGATCGAGTCCCGGTACCCGCGCGTCGCGCCGAGCTCGTGCTCGGCGAGCGCCGCGAGGTTCGCGTCGTTGTCGACCTTGACGGGCCGTGCGAGCCGCTTGGCGAGCACCTGCCCGACGTGGACGTCGTCCCACCCGCGCATCACCCCGCGCACGGAGATCATGCCGGTGTCCTCGTCGACCGGCGCCGGCAGGGCGACGCCGACGGTCAGCAGCTCGTCCGGCGCCGCACCGACGCGGTCCAGCATCTCGACGACGAGCAGGGCGGCCCGGTCCAGCCCGGTGTCGAGGCGGTGGTCGACGGGCAGGGGCATGTGCTGCTCGGCGAGGATCTCGCGCGTCGGGTCGGCGATCGCCACCGTGAGGCGGCGGCGCCCGAACTGGATCGCCGCGACGACGCCGAGCCGGCGCGCGAGCGTCACCATCTGCGCACGCCGCCCGGACCGGGACGCCGGGCGGGTGTCGACGACGCCCGCGCCGGTGAGCTCCTTGACGATCGTCGAGACGGTCGCTGTCGACAGCCCCGTCGCCTCGGCGAGCTCGACCTGGGTGAGACCCCCGAAGCGCCTCACCGCGTCGACGATGCGAAGTCGGTTCGCCTCTCGGAGGGACGCCTGCGACCCGGGGGTGGACCGGTCGCTGTTCACACGCGCAGGCTACACGGTGCGGCGCCGCGGAGGTCGGCCGCAGCGCGGATCCTCATGGCTTCGATGCTCGAACACAAAATGATTACGGGGTCTCTCGTGCGCTTGACCGGCGAACTCAAGCGCGGCTACGGTCCCTCCCAGCCCGTGGGAGCGTTCCCGTCCGACGACGGACGACCGCCCGGCGGAGCGCCGTGCCACCCGACCTCGGGGGTGCGGCCTTTCGACGACGAGAGGGAGACGACGATGACGTCATGGCGCAGCAAGGTCACCGCCTTCGCGGGGACCGCACTCCTGGTCGGTTCGCTCGCCGCGTGCAGCGCGGAGCGGGCGAGCGACTCGGGTGACGGCGCCTCGGAGGCCGCGGACTCGGGCGACACGCTCGTCGGCATCGCGATGCCGACGCGCAGCCTCGAGCGCTGGAACAACGACGGCGCACACCTGGAGGAGCTGCTCCAGGAGGCCGGCTTCGAGACGACCCTGCAGTACGCGGACAACAAGGTCGACCAGCAGATCACGCAGCTCCAGAACATGATCAACCAGGGCGCTGACGTCCTCGTCATCGCCTCCATCGACGGGACCGCGCTGGGCCCGGTCCTCGACCAGGCGGCGGAGAACGACGTCCCCGTCATCGCCTACGACCGCCTGATCAACGGCTCCGAGCACGTCGACTACTACGCGACGTTCGACAACGAGCTCGTCGGAACGCTCCAGGGCGAGTTCATCGTGGAGCAGCTCGGGCTCGCCGACGGCGCGGGCCCGTTCAACCTCGAGCCGTTCGCGGGCTCGCCCGACGATAACAACGCGAAGTTCTTCTTCAAGGGCGCGTGGGACGTGCTGAGCCCGTACGTCGAGTCCGGCCAGCTCGTCGTCCCCTCCGGCAAGGCGCCCGCCACGGTCGACGACTGGGCGTCGATCGGCATCCAGGGCTGGGAGTCCGCGAAGGCGCAGTCGGAGATGGAGAACCGGCTCAACTCGTTCTACACGGACAAGAAGGTCGACGTGGTCCTGTCGCCGAACGACTCGCTCGCGCTCGGCATCGAGCAGGCGCTCGAGGGCGCGGCGTACACGTCGGCCGACTGGCCGATCGTCACCGGCCAGGACGCGGACGAGGCCAACGTGAAGAACATGCTCGCGGGCACGCAGTCGATGACCGTCTGGAAGGACACCCGCACGCTCGGCGACCAGGTCGCGACCATGGTCGAGCAGATCGTCGACGGGGCCGAGGTCGAGGTCAACGACACCGAGACCTACGACAACGGGGTCAAGGTCGTCCCCTCGTACCTGCTCCCGCCGGAGGTCGTCACGGCCGACACGGTCCAGCAGAAGCTCGTCGACTCGGGCTTCTACACGGCCGAGCAGCTCGGTCTGTGACCCGGTCGGGGGGGAGCAGGACGCCCCCACCCACCAAGACGCCCCGCAAGCCCCCGGGGCTGACAGACA
>NZ_JBGNYC010000060.1:0-25322 GCF_051844275.1 Cellulosimicrobium sp. CpK407 | reverse complement strand
GCGTCGTCTCGCCCTGGTCGTCGCTCACCTCGGACGACCGCCCGCGGTGTCAGGTTTGTCTGCGCCGCACCCCACCCCACCGCGCCGTCCCGCTCCGCGCCGTCCCGCGCTCGTGCCGTCGCGGTCCAGCCGTAGCGCTGCCTGAAAGCGCAGACGCTGCGGCGAGCGCTTCTGAGCGCCCGACGGCTCCCGACCGCCGGCTCGGCGAGTACCGTCGGAGCGGTCCAGCACCGGCGGACAGGCGACTCACCGCCGCAGGCGAGCCACCGCCGTGGGCGGCCCGACCGCGGTGGGCGACCGGACGCCGTCGGCCCGCTCCAGCCGCGGCGGGCGCCCCGACCGCGGTGGGCGACCGGACGCCGTCGGGTCCGATCCCGCCGCGGCGGGTGACCTGAACGTGATGGGCGACTGGTCGCTTGCGCGACCACCTCGTGCGGCGAGCCTCGAAGTGGGCGACGCACCTCCGTCGGGCGGGACCATGGTCTATCTCGCGGGACCGGGGAACTGCCTCGCGGGACTGGGGAACTGCCTCGCGGGACCGGGGCTCTACCTCGCGGGACCGGGGCTCTACCTCGCGGGACCGGGGCTCTGCCTCGCGGGACCAGAGGTCTACCTCGCACGACCACGGTTCTGCCTCGCGCGGCCTGGTATCTCGGCCGGCCGGGGTTCTCTCGACTGGGGCCGGGCGGGTCAGCGGCGGGCCAGGGCCCAGCGGAAGGCGTTCTGCAGGAGATAGGTGCCGTCGGGGCGGCGGAAGGGGCGGGCGGCGGCGAGGACGTCGGGGCGGAGCTCGGCGCGCAGGTCGTCCGACTCGCCGAACATGATCGCGGCGACGACCTCGTCCGCGTCCGCGAGCACCATCGGCGCGTCTGCCACGCCCTCGGCGAGGACGGTGAAGCCGTGCTCGGCCAGGAGCGCGCCGAGGTGGCCCTCCTCGCGGCTCTCGTCGCTCGGCTCGTGGTCCTCGCCGGCGACGGCCCGCTCGAGGACGGTGAGGTCGTTGCGGTCGTCCTCGGCCCAGGTCGCGACGGCGACCAGGTCGCCGACGCGCCGGCACTCGCTCAGCGTCCTGGCGACGTCGGTGAACGCGAGGGCGTTGACGAGCGTGACGAGGTCGAACGCGTCGTCGGGCCAGGGGAGGCGCTCGGCCTGGGCGACGCGGAGGTCGGCACCGGGGCTGTGCCGGCGTGCGACGTCGATCATCCCGGCCGCGGCGTCGCAGCCCGCCGCGTCCGCGCCGCGGGCGAGGGCCAGGGCGACGAGCTCGCCGGTGCCGCACCCGACGTCGAGCACGCGCGAGCCGGGCCCGACGCCCGCGGCGTCGAGGATCGCCCGCTGGGCCGGGGCCGCGGCGGGCGCCCACCAGCGCGCCCAGGCGTCGGCCAGTGCCGACCACTCGTCGACGTGGTCCACGGTCCCCCTCCGTGCGGGCTCGTCGGTCGGACGGTCAGGTGGGTCAGACGTAGCGCTCGAGGATGCTCGACTCCGCGAGCCGCGACAGACCCTCGCGGACGGCGCGGGCGCGCTGCTCGCCGACCCCGTCGACGGTCATGAGGTCGTCGATGCTCGCGGCGAGGAGCTTCTGCAGCCCGCCGAAGTGGGCCACGAGGCGGTCGATGATCGTGGCCGGCAGGCGCGGCACCTTGGACAGCAGGCGGTACCCGTGCGGCGCGACCGCGGCGTCGAGCGCGTCGCCGCCGCCCGGCAGGTCGAGCACGCGGCCGATCTGGCCGAGGTCGAGCAGCTGCGTGGAGTCGAGGCCGCCCAGGGCCTTCTGCACGTCCGCGAGCGAGCGGTCCTTGCGGCCGAGGTCGACGTAGTCGCGGATGACGAACTCGCGGTCGGACCCGATGCCGCCGATGAGCTCGTCGAGCTGGAGAGCGAGGAGGCGACCGTCGGTGCCCAGCTCGATGACGTACCCGGCGATCTCCTCGGAGATGCGGGCGACCATCTCGAGGCGCTGCACGACCGCGCACACGTCGCGGACGGTGACGAGGTCCTCGATCTCGAGCGCGGAGAGCGTGCCGGACACCTCGTCGAGGCGCGCGCGGTACCGCTCGAGCGTCGCGAGGGCCTGGTTGGCGCGCGACAGGATCGTGTCGGAGTCCTCCAGGACGTGGCGCTGCCCGCCGACGTACAGGGCGACGATCCGCATCGACTGGCTCACCGAGATGACCGGGAAGCCGCTCTGCTTGGCGACGCGCTCCGCGGTGCGGTGCCGCGTCCCCGACTCGGTCGTCTCGATCGTCGGGTCGGGCAGGAGCTGCACGGCGGCGCGCAGGATGCGGTTGGCGTCGCGGTCGAGCACGACCGCGCCGTCCATCTTCGACAGCTCGCGCAGGCGCGTCGCCGAGAAGCCGACGTCGAGCTGGAAACCGCCCGAGCACATCTCCTCGACGACCTTGTCCAGGCCCAGCACGATGAGCGCGCCCGTCCGGCCGCGGAGGATGCGTTCGAGACCGTCACGGAGCTCGGTCCCGGGTGCCACGGCGGCAAGGGTCTCCCGGAGCATCTCGTCGGGGTGCGCGGGGGGATTGGCCACGAAGGAATCCTACGCTGTACGGCTCTGCCGGCCGCGGGGACCCGCGGCCCCGCGCCACAAAGAGGTCACGATCCGGTCTCGGGTCCACGGGGGTCACGTGCGCGCGAGCTCGACCGCCTCGCCGAGGTGGCGCGCGGGGAGGATCGTCATGCCCTCCACGGGGCGCGGGAACGACCCGCGCGGCACGACGGCGCGCGTGAAGCCGAGTCGTGCGGCCTCCGCCAGGCGTCGGTCGAGGCCCGTGACGGGACGGATGTCGCCCGCGAGACCGACCTCCCCGAACGCGACGGTGCCCTGGGGCAGCGCCTCGTCCTCGCGTGCGGAGAGCACGGCGAGGGCGATCGTGAGGTCGGCGGCGGGCTCGGTGACCTTGGCGCCGCCGACGGTCGACGCGTAGACGTCCTGGTCGACGAGCCGCACGCCCGCGTGGCGGTGCATGACGGCGAGGATCATCGCGAGGCGGCTGGAGTCCACGCCGCTCGTGGTGCGGCGCGGGTTGGTCAGGGAGCTCGGCACGACGAGCGACTGGATCTCGAGCGCGAGCGGGCGCCGACCCTCCAGCGTCACGGTGACGCACGTGCCGGGGGACCCGGCGCCCGTGTGCGAGAGGAACAGCCCGCTCGGGTCGGCGAGACCGACGATGCCGTTCTCGGTGAGGTCGAAGCAGCCGACCTCGTCCGTCGGGCCGTAGCGGTTCTTGACGGCCCGGACGAGCCGCAGGCGCGAGTGCCGGTCGCCCTCGAACTGGCACACGACGTCGACCAGGTGCTCGAGCGTGCGCGGCCCGGCGACCGAGCCGTCCTTGGTGACGTGCCCGACGAGGATCACCGGGAGGTCGCGGGCCTTCGCCGCGGCGATGAGCGAGGCAGCGACCTCGCGGACCTGGCTCACGCCGCCGGGCGCGCCCTCGACCTGGGCGGACGCGATGGTCTGCACGGAGTCCACGACGAGCAGGTCGGGCTCGGTCGCCTCGATGTGACCGAGGACGGTCGCCAGGTCGGTCTCGGACGCGAGGAGGAGGCCCGGCGCGAGGGCGCCCACGCGCTCCGCGCGCAGCCGCACCTGCCCGGCGGACTCCTCGCCCGTGATGTAGAGGACGCGTCGCGGCGTCGGGGTCGGGCGCGCGGCGGCGGCGGCGCGCTCGCCGACCGGGCGCACCGTCGGCAGGTCCGACCCGCCGGCGGCGACGTTGCTCGCGACGGCGAGCAGGAGCGTGGACTTGCCCACTCCCGGCTCCCCGGCGAGCAGCACCACCGCGCCCGGGACGATGCCGCCGCCGAGCACGCGGTCGAACTCCGAGACGCCCGTGGGTGTGGCGCGCGCCGCCTCGACGCTGATCTCCCCGATCGGCCGCGCGGGGGAGCGGGTCGGCGAGACCGGGGTGGTGCGCGGGCCGGAGGCCGCGGGGGCGTCCTCGGTCACCGTGCCCCACTCCTGGCACTCCCCGCAGCGGCCCACCCACTTGGTCGTGGTCCAGCCGCACTCGGAGCAGCGGTAGGCGGGGCGGGAGCGCTTGGCGGCCGCGGAGCGGGCCGCGGTGGTCGACGACGTCACGCGCCCAACCTAGCCACGGCCGCCGACACCGGCGCGACGCCGCGACGGGAACGCCCTCGCGCGGGATGCTGGGCGCATGCGCACGCTCCCGCACGACAGCCCGTGGTGGACGCTCATCCTCACGGTCGCCTCCACGACGGCGTGCCTCACGGTCTACTACGGGGTCCCGCTGCCGACTGACGAGGCCCCCGAGGTCGTCCAGCTCGTGGTGTTCGCCGTCGGGCTGGCGCTGCTGTGCGCGCTCCTCGTGGTCCAGGTCCGCCGCCAGCTCCGCGCGTGGGGGACGCCGAGCGTCCGGGTCCAGTCGGTCATGGGGCTGCTCCTGCCGGTGGTCACGTTCTTCGCCCTCGCCTACTACCTCATGGCCGACCAGTTCGTCGGCATCGAGAACCGCACCGACGCGCTGTACTTCGCCGTGGTGACGCTCGGGACCGTCGGGTACGGCGACGTCCACCCGGTCGGCGAGGCGGCGAAGATCGTGGCGATGGTCCAGATCGTGCTCGACCTCGTCGTGGTGGGTGTGCTCGTCTCGATCGCCACGTCGCGCGCCCGCGCCCGGGCGGAGCACCGGCACGAGCACGAGCACGGGCCGCGCACCGAAAACCGGCCCGGCTGAGTTTCTTCCGCCGGGCGGCGGGCGCTGCCGGCCCCGACCCGTCCGTGCGCAGCATCCTGCGGTTCGGAGCGCTCGGCACGGGCGCGCTCGCGGTGCCGTCCGAGACCGCCCGGCAGCAGATGACCGAAAACCATTGCGATCACATTTCTGTCTGTGGCAGGGTCGGCACCGGACGACCGGCTCGACGACGAGAGGTGCACGCCCGTGACGACGCGAGCGCGACGACGGCCCGCACGCGACACCCCTGAGGTGCGCGCCGCCGTCGGCCCGCCCGGCAGGGCTGCCATCCCGCGCACGACGACGGTGCCGTGACGACGGCGGTGACGCGTCCGACCCCCGCCCGCGGGGGCGTCACCGCCCGTCAGCCGGGCACACGGCCGACCTGCCCGCCGGCACGGGCTCCACGACCGTGCGCCCCGGGGGCCGAGGGAACTCCCGGGGTGCACGACCTCCACGCAGGAACCGCTGGCCCGCTCCGTGCAGGTACGAGAGCAGCCCGACCATCAGGAGAGCAGCCCATGACCGACAGACCGACCACCCGACCGTCGCGTGGGCGCAGCCCCGCCCGCGGCGCGCTCGCGAGCGTGCTCAGCGCCGGCCTGGCGCTCACCGGGCTCGCGGTCACCGCGGCTCCGGCCGCCGCCGCGGAGCCGTACACGTTCACGAGCACCGAGAACCCGATCCTCGGCGACGGCAGCTACTACTCGGCCGACCCGGCGCCGCTCGTCGTCCCCACGGGCGCGCCCGGCAACGAGACGGGCGAGGACGAGCTCTACGTCTACACGGGCCACGACGAGGCGGGCCCGACGCGCAACGACTTCGTCATGAACGAGTGGGGTGCGTTCGTGACGAGCGACGTCGACGCGGGGGAGTGGACGCACCACCCGTCGCTCATGCGGCCCGAGGACGTGTTCGAGTGGGCGACGCCGGGCCGCGCGTACGCGGGGCAGGTCGTCCAGGGCGTCGACGGGCGCTACTACTGGTACGTCCCCGTGAACGAGGCGGACAGCCCGGCGAGCGACGCGTTCGGCATCGGCGTCGCGGTGTCCGACACCCCGACCGGCCCGTGGACCGACCACGTCGGCGGGCCGATCATCTCGCAGCGCGTCCCGACCCCGAACACGATCCACAACATCGACCCCACGATCCTGGTCGACGGCGAGGGCGACGACGCCCGCGTCTACGTCTGGTGGGGCAGCTTCTCCAACCTGCGCATGCTCGAGCTCGCGCAGGACATGAAGACGCCCGTCGGTCAGGTCCGCACGGTCACCGGGCTCACCGGGTTCTTCGAGGCCGCGTGGGCGTTCGAGCGGAACGGCACCTACTACATGGCGTACGCGGGGAACAACGCCGGGCCGACGTCGTCGTGCACCCCGGCGAACTACCACGCGTGCATCGCGTACGGGACGGCGACCTCGCCCGAGGGGCCGTGGACCTACCGCGGCACGGTCCTCGCCCCGGTCTCGTCGACGACGAGCCACCCGGGCATCCTCGAGTTCGACGGCGAGTGGTGGATCGCCTACCACACGGCCGACGCCGAGGGCGGGAACCACTTCCGGCGCTCGGTCGCGATCGACCGCGTCGAGTGGGACGACACGCAGTCGCCGCCCCGCATGAAGCAGGTCGTCACGACGCCCGCGAAGGTCAAGGACACGACGCCGCGCGCGAACGTCGCGCAGGAGGCGACGGTCACCGTCTCCAACGAGCCCGTCCCGACGCAGTACTGGAAGAAGGCGCTCAACGACGAGATCGTGCGGCCCAACCCCTTGCCCCCGGACATGTGGGGCACGTGGACCGGGAACAACCCGCCGCAGCAGTGGGTGCAGTACACGTGGGACCAGCCGATGCGTCTCGCCGGGTCGCAGATCGAGTTCTGGAACGACCAGCCGCAGGGCACGGGCGTCGGCGTCGCCGCCCCGGCGTCGTGGCGCATCCAGTACTGGGACGCCTCCGACGGCGGGGCGTGGGTCGACGTGGCGAACCCTAGCGCCTACGGCACCGGGACGAGCGGGTTCCAGACCACGACGTTCTACCCCGTGACGACGACGCAGGTGCGCGCGGTCTTCGACGCCTCGACCAACGGCAGCACGTACTCCGCCGTCGCCGTCGAGGAGTGGAAGGTCCTGGCCGAGCAGCCCGCCGCCGTCGAGCCGACGGGCGTGACGGTCGAGGTCGGGGAGACCGACCTGCCGGGCACGGTGCCCGTGACGTTCCCCGGCGGGGAGACGCTGCAGGTCCCCGCCTTCTGGGACGAGGTCGCCGCGGACGACGTCGCCGCCCCCGGCACGTTCGACGTCGAGGGGTCCGTGCTCGGCTACGCGGGCGGTCGCGTGCGCACCGAGGTCACGGTGGTCCCCGCCGAGCCGGCCGAGGGTGACGAGACCGCTCCGACGCTGACGCTCACGCCGCTGGGCAGCGCCGGCAGCGACGGGTGGTTCCGCTCCGACGTCCGCGTCCGGGTCGACGGCGCCGACGACTCCGGCGGGCGCGTGGTCCTCACGACGACCGTGGACGACGGTGCGCCCGTCACCACGGAGCCGACCCGGTCGACCGAGGTCGCGGTCGTGGGCGACGGCGACCACCGGGTCGTCGCGACGGCCGCGGACCGCGCGGGCAACGTCTCGCCGGAGGCGGCCCTCGACGTCCGGATCGACCGCGTGGCGCCGGTCAGCACGGGCGTCCTCGACCCGGCGGCGCGCACGGTGACGGTCACCGCGACCGACGCGACCTCCGGGGTCGCGCGCGTCGAGTACGCGATCGGGACCGGCGCGTGGCAGCCGTACGGCGGTCCCGTGGCCGCCCCGGACGCGAACCAGCACCGGGTGTCGTTCCGCGCGGTCGACGCCGCGGGCAACGCCGAGACGCCGAAGGCCGTGACGGTCCCCGCGGACGTCTCCGGACCGCTCACGGGCAACGTCGCGCCGATCGCCACGGCGAGCGCGTCGTACACCGCCGGGTGGAACAGCGTCGGCGCGCTCAACGACGGCGCCGACCCGGCGAACCCGAGCCAGGCCCAGATCTGGGGCACGTGGTCCGGGACGCGGCCGGCGACGCAGTGGGTCCGGTACGACTGGTCGCGCCCGATCCGCCTCACGGGCGCGGAGCTGAAGTTCTGGCGGGACTCGGACCCGGGGAGCGGGGACGGCGTCGTCCGTCCCGACTCCTGGGTGCTGGAGTACTGGGACGACGCGGCGCAGGCCTGGACCCCCGTGGCGAACCCGTCCGGGTACGGCACGAGCACGACCGCCTTCAACACCGTGACGTTCGACCCGGTCACCACGTCGCGCCTCCGGGCGACCTTCGCGGCGAACGGCAACGGGACGACGTACTCGGCGGTCGCCGTCACCGAGTGGCGCGCGTTCGCGGACGACCCGGGCACGGGCGGCCCCGAGCCCGAGCTTCCGCTGACGGTCACCGCGCAGGCGCGCTGCCTCGCCGGCAAGGCCTACGTCGCCGTGGTCGCCACCCACGACCACGACGCGCCCGTCGACGTCGTCGTCGAGACGCCGTACGGGACGCGGTCGTTCCCGGCGGTGGAGCCGGGCAAGAGCGCCTACCAGTCGTTCGCCGTCCGCGCGACGACCGTCGAGGCGGGCGCCGTGGTCGTGCGCGCGACCGGCACGGTCGACGGCACGGAGGTGACGACGGAGACCGGGGCGGAGTACGCCGCCCTGGGCTGCGGGTGACGATCCCGACCCCGCCCGGGTCATGACGGGCGCGGGTGAACCCGTCCGCGCGTGCCCGACACCCCGCGTCAGCGCGAGGGGTCGGGCACGCGCGCGTCCTACTCTTGGCCGCAGGGGCCCCGGCCGAGCGGACCGGGCCGCGAGGACCGAGAGCAGCGGAGGTAGGCGCGATGAGCCAGTCGCCCGGCGGGAGTCCGACGGGACGAGCGCCCGCACCCGCGCGACCGGGGCAGGGCCCCGCGCGACCGGGGCAGGGCGCGACCGCGCGCCGCCCGGGCGACGCGGTGGGCGCGAGCGACCGCCGCCACTCGCGGCCCTCCTCGGCGGCCGTCTACCGCCGCCGACGGCTCGTCGTGCTCGTCGGCCTGGTGCTCGTCGTCGGTCTCGTGGTCGCGCTGCTCGCCTGGGGCTGGCCGGGGTTCGCCCGGGCCGACGCGGAGCCCGCGCCCACGGTGACCGTGATGGCTGACCCGCCGACCCCGACGCTCGAGCCCGTCGCGCGCACGGGGACCTCCGCGTTCGCCCAGGCGCTCCCGGACACGGTGCTCGACCTGGTGCTGCGCAGCGACGCGGCGACGGACGCGTGGTCCACGGCGCGGGCCCTCGAGGCGTACGAGCTCGTGTACGCGGACGGCGAGGGCGACGACGCCACGACGGTCACGGTGGTCGCCGGGCAGTGGCCGACCGTCGCGGAGGCGGAGACCGCGGCGAGCGACCTCGTCGCGGCGGCCGACGAGCCGACGGACACGGGCGACGTCGAGGTCGCGGGAGAGGTCGCCGGCACGTACGCGGTGACGCCCGCCGCCGATGGGCAGGCGACCGTCACCTGGACCAACGGAACCGCCGTCCTCCAGGCCACCGGGCCCGCCGACGTCGTCACCGAGGTGTACTCCGCCTATCCGCTGTGACCCCGCTCTGACCCCGACCCGACGCGGTCCCGACGCGGTCCCGAAGCCCTGCGGGCGCCCTCACCACGGGGCGTACGGCGCGCGGCACGGCGCGCGGCGCGGCGCGCGGCGGTCGCCCCGCGGCCCCGCGCACCCGCCGGGTGCGCAAGAATGCCCTCACCGACCACCGGGAGCTGATCGCCCATGACCGACCGTCCGACCCCGTCCGTCCCTGCGCGACCGCTCGCCGTCCTCGGCACGGGCGTCATGGGCGAGACCGTCCTCGCGGGCGCGCTCGCGTCGGGCTGGGACCCCGCCGACGTCGTCGCGACGGTGCGCAGGCCGGAGCGGGCCGAGGAGCTCGCGGCGCGCCACGGGGTCCGGACGACCCAGGACAACGTCGAGGCCGTGCGCGGCGCCGGCGTGGTGGTCGTCGCGGTCAAGCCGAAGGACGTCGCCGCGCTGCTCGACGAGGTCCACGACGCCGTCGGCGCCGGGACCGTCGTGGTGAGCGTCGTCGTCGGGCTGCCCACGTCCTTCTACGAGGACCGGCTCCCGGCGGGCACCGCCGTCGTGCGGGTCATGCCGAACACGCCGTCGGTCGTGGGCGCCGGGGTGAGCGCCGTGAGCGGCGGTGCCGCCGCGGACGACGACGACGTCGCGCTCGTCGAGCGCCTGCTGTCCGCGACGGGGCTCGTCGTGCGCGTCGCGGAGAAGGACCAGGACGCGGTCGGGGCGCTGTCGGGCTCCGGCCCGGCCTACGTCTTCTACGTGATCGACGCGCTCGCCGAGGCGGGGGTCCTCCTGGGCCTGACGCGGGCCACGGCGCTCGAGCTCGCGACCGCCACGGTGCACGGCGCCGCGACCATGCTGCGCGAGACCGGCGAGCACCCGGCGATCGCGCGCGAGAAGGTCTCCTCGCCCGGCGGGACGACCGTCGCCGCGCTGCGACGCCTCGACGCGGGCGGGGTGCGCGCCGCGTTCCTCGACGCTCTCGAGGCCGCGCGCGACCGGTCGGCCGAGCTCGCCGCGGCGCTCGCGGCCGCGCCCGCGCCGCGCCGCGACCCCGAGAGGGCCGGGTCGTGAGCGACGGGCCGTCGCCGCGCACCCGCCCGCCCGCGATGTCCGACGTCGCGCGGCTCGCGGGCGTGTCGCACCAGACGGTCTCGCGCGTGCTCAACGACCACCCCAGCGTGCGGCCGGAGACGCGCGACCGGGTCCTCGACGCGATCGCGACGCTCGGCTACCGCCGCAACAGCGCGGCCCGCGCGCTCGTCACGATGCGCTCGGGGACGATCGGCGTCGTGACGACGGGCTCCGCGCTGTACGGGCCGACGTCGACGCTCATCGCGGTCGAGGAGGCGGCGCGTGAGCAGGGGTACTTCGTGAGCGTCGCGACCATCCGGCGCTACGACGCCGACACGATGCACCGCGTGCTCGAGCACTTCATGGACCAGGGCGTCGAGGGCATCGTCGTCATCGCGCCGCAGACCGACGTCGCGGCGGCGGTCGACTCGTTCCGCGCCCCCGTGCCGGTCATCATGATCGCGGCGCGCGACCGCCCGGGCGAGGGCGAGGCCGCCGAGGTCGTGCGTCCGAGCGCCGGGGCGCTCGGCGCGCCGGGCGCGATCCTGTCCATCGCGGTCGACCAGCGGCTCGGCGCGCGGCTGGCCACCGAGCACCTGCTCGGCCTCGGGCACCGCACGGTGCTGCACCTGTCCGGCCCGCTCGACTGGTTCGACGCGCGCGAGCGCGAGACGGGCTGGCGCGCGGCGCTGGAGCAGCACGGCGCGCCCGTGCCCGAGCCGGTGCGCGGCGACTGGTCCTCCGACCGCGGCTACGCCGTCGGGAAGGAGCTCGCGGACGCGGTCCGCGCGGGCGACGGGCCGACCGCGGTCTTCGCCGGCAACGACCAGCTCGCGCTCGGCCTGCTCCGGGCGTTCTGGGAGCAGGGCGTGCGGGTGCCGAGCGACGTCTCGGTCGTCGGGTTCGACGACGTCGCGGGCGCGGGGCACTTCATCCCGCCGCTGACGACGGTGCGCCAGCCGTTCGGCTCGCTCGGGCGCCGGTGCATGGGGATGATGATCGACGCCCTGTCCGGCGCGACCGTCCGGCCCGTCTCCATCCCGCCCGAGCTCATGGTCCGCGAGAGCACGGCGACGCCGCGCGGCTGACGTCGCGCGCTCCGACCGCGAGGCATCTGCGAGCACCCGCTCCGGGGGAGTTGGCCTCGCTGGTTGTGAGCGCTAACATTCGAGAGGACACACGACCGAGCGCGACGCCGCGACGAGGAGAAGCAGCAATGGTGCAGCAGGACGAGGCCGGTCGCCGTCGGGCGGCCGTCGTGGCAGGGGAGACCGCGCTCGGGATCGAGCTCGGGTCGACGCGGATCAAGGCGTGCCTCGTGGACGGCGACGGCACGCCGCTCGCGAGCGGCAGCCACGCGTGGGAGAACAGGTTCGAGGACGGCACGTGGACGTACTCGCTCGACGCCGTCGAGGCCGGGCTGCGCGACTGCTACGCGCGCCTCGTGGACGACGTCGAGTCGCGGTACGGCGTGCGGCCCACGACCTACGGCGCGCTCGGCGTGTCCGCGATGATGCACGGCTACCTCGCGTTCGACGCGGACGGGGAGCTGCTCGTCCCGTTCCGCACGTGGCGCAACACGTCGACCGGGCCGGCCGCCGCCGAGCTCACGGAGCTGCTCGGGTACAACGTCCCGCTGCGCTGGTCGGTCGCGCACTGGTACCAGGCGATCCTCGACGCCGAGCCGCACGCGGCCCACGTCGCGTCGCTCACGACGCTCGCCGGGTACGTCCACCGGCGGCTCACGGGCCGCCACGTGCTCGGCGTGGGCGACGCGTCCGGCATGTTCCCCGTCGACCCGGCGACGCGCGACTACGACCAGGCGCTCCTCGCGCTCGTCGACGAGCGCGCCGCGACGCACCGCGCAGGCCCGAAGCTCGCGGAGCTCCTGCCCGAGGTCCTCGTGGCCGGCGACGACGCGGGCCGGCTCACGGCCGAGGGCGCGGCCTGGCTCGACCCGTCGGGCGCGCTCGCCCCCGGGGTGCTGCTGTGCCCGCCCGAGGGCGACGCGGGCACGGGCATGGTCGCCACCAACGCCGTCGCACCGCGCACCGGCAACGTCAGCGCGGGCACGAGCATCTTCGCGATGGTCGTGCTCGAGCGCCCGCTCGGCGGCGTGCACCACGAGCTCGACCTCGTCACGACGCCCGCGGGCGACCTCGTCGCGATGGTCCACTGCAACAACGGCGCGAGCGAGCTCGACGCGTGGGCGGGCCTGCTCGGCGAGCTGGCCGCGGCCGTCGGCAGCGACGCGGGACCGGACGACGTGTTCGGCGCCCTCTTCCGCGCCGCGCTGGACGGCGACGCGGACGGCGGCGGGCTGCTGGCCTACAACTACCTCGCGGGCGAGCCGATCACGGGCCTCGCGGAGGGGCGGCCGCTCGTCGTGCGCACGCCCGGGAGCCGGCTCACGCTCGCCAACTTCGCGCGCACGCAGGTCTACGGCGCGTTCGGGACGCTCGCGCTCGGCATGCGGGTCCTCGCGGCGGAGGGCGTCGCGATCGACGGGATGCTCGCGCACGGCGGCATGTTCCGCACGGCCGGCGTCGCCCAGCGCATGCTCGCCGCGGCGATCGACGCGCCGGTGAGCGTCGGGCGCACGGCGGGCGAGGGCGGCGCGTGGGGCATCGCGGTGCTCGCCGCGTTCGCGCGCGACCGGGCGTCGGGCACCGCGTCCGGGTCTGCCGACGGCGTCGCCGGCCACGACCTCGGCGCGTACCTGCGCGACCACGTGTTCGCGTCCGCCCAGATCGAGACCGTCGCGCCCGACCCGGCCGACGTCGCCGGGTTCGCGGCCTACCTCGACCGCTACGCCGCGGGGCTCGCCGTCGAGCGCGCCGCCGTGGCGGCACTGCCCGCCCGCACCGAAGGAGAGGACCCCGCATGACCACGCCCACCCCGGCCGCGGACGTCACGGCACCCGCTGAGCCCGCGGTGCCCGCCGTGCCTGCGCACCTGCGCGAGGCCGTCGACGCCGCCAAGGAGCGCGTCGCGGCGCTGCACGCCGAGCTCCCGCGGTGGGAGCTCGTCGTCTGGACCGCGGGCAACGTCTCCGAGCGGGTCCGCGACACCACGCGTCCCGACGGCTCGGGCGACCTGCTCGTCATCAAGCCGTCCGGCGTCGCGTACGACGACATCACCCCCGAGGCGATGGTCGTGTGCGACCTCGACGCGGCCCTCGTCGAGGGCGACAGGTCGCCGTCGTCCGACACGGCGGCGCACGCCTACGTGTACCGGCACCTGCCGGAGGTGGGCGGGGTCGTGCACACCCACTCGACGTACGCGACCGCCTGGGCCGCGCGCGGCGAGCCCGTCCCGTGCGTCCTGACGATGATGGCCGACGAGTTCGGCGGCGACATCCCCGTCGGGCCGTTCGCGCTGATCGGCGACGACTCGATCGGGCGCGGCATCGTCGAGACCCTGCGCGACTCCCGCAGCCCCGCGGTCCTCATGCGCAACCACGGCCCGTTCACGATCGGCACGGACGCGCGCGCGGCGGTCAAGGCGGCCGTCATGTGCGAGGAGGTCGCCCGGACCGTGCACGTCAGCCGGCAGCTCGGCGAGCCCAGGCGCATCGCGCAGGACGACGTCGACTCGCTCTACGCGCGCTACCAGCACGTCTACGGGCAGCAGCCCGCGCCCGGCCCGCGCTGACCACGGGTCGGTGCCGGCCCCCGGCCGTCCCGACACACCCGGCACCCGCCGCGCGCACCCGGCGCGCGGACGACGACCCAGCACGACGCAGGACGACAGCAGCACGACACAGCACGACCACCCGGGACGGGACCGCAGCGGTGCGGCGCCCGCCTCACGACACGAGAGATGTGGACCGACATGAGCAAGCCCTACGCGGACCGCGAGATCTGGTTCCTCACCGGGAGCCAGGACCTGTACGGAGAGGAGACGCTGCGGCAGGTCGCCGAGCAGTCCCAGGAGGTCGCGCGCGCCCTCGACGCGTCGCCGGACGTCCCGGCGACCGTGGTCTGGAAGCCCGTGCTCAAGGACGCCGGCTCGATCCGGCGCGCGATGCTCGACGCCAACGCGGACGACCGCGTCCTGGGCGTCGTGACGTGGATGCACACGTTCAGCCCCGCGAAGATGTGGATCGGCGGCCTCGACCAGCTCCGCAAGCCGCTCCTGCACCTGCACACGCAGGCGAACGTCGAGCTGCCGTGGGACACGATCGACTTCGACTTCATGAACCTCAACCAGGCCGCGCACGGCGACCGCGAGTACGCGTACGTCGCGACGCGGCTCGGGGTGGCCCGCACGACGGTCGTCGGGCACGTCTCGAACCCGGCCGTCACCGCGCGCGTCGGCTCGTGGGTGCGCGGCGCCGCCGGATGGGCGGCGACGCACGAGCTGCGCCTCGCCCGCTTCGGCGACAACATGCGCAACGTCGCGGTCACCGAGGGCGACAAGACCGAGGCCGAGCTCCGGTTCGGTGTGAGCGTGAACACGTGGGGCGTGAACGACCTCGTGCGCGCGGTCGAGGAGGTCTCCGAGGCCGACGTCGACGCGCTCGTCGCCGAGTACGAGGACCTCTACGACGTGGTCCCCGAGCTGCGAAAGGACGGCGACCGGCACGCCTCGCTGCGGTACGCGGCCCGGCAGGAGATCGCGCTCGAGACGTTCCTCGAGTCGGTCGGCGCCAAGGCGTTCACGACGAACTTCGAGGACCTGGGCGACCTGCGCCAGCTCCCCGGCATCGCCGTCCAGCGCCTCATGGCCAAGGGCTACGGGTTCGGCGCCGAGGGCGACTGGAAGACCGCCGTGCTCGTGCGCGCCGCGAAGGTCATGGGCGAAGGCCTGCCCGGCGGGGCGTCGCTCATGGAGGACTACACGTACGACCTCACGCCCGGCAGCGAGAAGATCCTCGGCGCGCACATGCTCGAGATCTGCCCGTCGCTCACGACCTCGAAGCCCCGGGTCGAGATCCACCCGCTCGGCATCGGCGGCAAGGAGGACCCGGTCCGCATGGTGTTCGACGCCGACCCGGGCGTCGGCGTCGTCGTGTCCCTCGCGGACATGCGCGACCGGTTCCGCCTGACCGCCAACGTGGTCGACGTCGTGGCGCCCTCGGCGCCGCTGCCGCACCTGCCCGTGGCGCGGGCGGTGTGGGAGCCGCGCCCCGACTTCGCGACCTCCGCCGAGGCGTGGCTCACCGCGGGCGGCGCGCACCACACGGTGCTGTCCACCGCGGCCGGCATCGACGCGTTCGAGGTCTTCGCGGACATCGCCCGCACCGAGCTCCTGGTCATCGACGAGGCCACGACGCGCCGAGGCTTCCGCGACCAGGTCCGGTGGAACCAGGTGTTCTACCGCGTCGCGCAGGGCCTCTGAGCCCGTCCCGCCCTGACGCCGAGAGAGCGATCCCGGCCGAGGCAGCGGCCTGCGGCACCAGTTCGCGCGCCGTTCGCGCGCCGTCGCGGCCGTGCGTCGCTCTCTCGGCGCGGTGGGGGCTCTTGGTCGGTGCGGTCGTGACCGAACCGTGACGAGGGGTCGCTTCCCCTCCGCGCGTGTGAGCGCTAACATCGTCTCTCGGGAGGGTGTGAGCGATCACATCCGCAGGTCTGGGGCTCGGTGCCTCGGCAGGCTCCGCACGGACGGCACGCCGCAGTGTCGGGCGGTGACCACAACGGTTACCGAACGGTTATGCGGAATGCCGGGTCGGGGCTTGCGGGAGAGGTGCTGACACCGCTAGACATTGACACAAGCAAACATGTATCAACAAGAGTCAACAGCCCGACGGTGGGCTGGCACGACCCGACGACCCTCGGCACGGCGCCGAGGTCGCATCTCAAGGAGGAGAGCATGTTCAGCACGACCAAGGCGCGCACGCGTCTGACGGGTGTCCTCGCCGGCGTGGCGGTCCTCGCGCTCGCGGCGTGCAGCAGCGGGGGCGGCAGCACGGACGACAGCAGCAACGACGCGGGTGGCGACGGCGGCAGCGGCGACACGATCGTCGTCGGCTTCTCGCAGGTGGGCGCCGAGTCCGGCTGGCGCGCGGCGAACACCAAGTCCATCCAGGACACGCTCACGGCCGAGAACGGGTTCGACCTCAAGTTCTCCGACGCGCAGCAGAAGCAGGAGAACCAGATCCAGGCGATCCGCTCCTACATCGCGCAGGGCGTGGACGTCATCGCGTTCTCCCCGGTCGTCGAGTCCGGCTGGGACGCGGTGCTCGAGGAGGCCAAGCAGGCCGGCATCCCCGTGATCCTCACGGACCGCGCCGTGGACTCCGCGGACGACACCCTCTACGAGTCGTTCATCGGCTCCGACTTCGTCCTCGAGGGCGAGATGGCCGGTGACTGGGTCTCGGAGAACGTCGCGACCGAGCCCATCAACGTCGTCGAGCTCCAGGGCACCACCGGCGCGGCGCCCGCGATCGACCGCAAGACCGGGTTCGAGAACGCCACGAAGGACAACCCGAACGTCACGATCATCGACTCCCAGACGGGCAACTTCACGCGCGCCGAGGGCAAGACGGTCATGGAGGGCTTCCTCCAGGCGCACGACGACATCGACCTCGTCTACGCGCACAACGACGACATGGGCCTCGGTGCCATCGAGGCCATCGAGGCCGCGGGCCTCGTCCCGGGCGAGGACATCAAGATCGTCACCGTCGACGCGGTGAAGGACGGCATGCAGGCGCTCGCCGACGGCAAGATCAACTTCATCGTCGAGTGCAACCCGCTCCTCGGCCCGGACCTGGCGGAGATCATCAAGAAGGTCGTCGCGGGCGAGGAGGTCGAGAAGCGCATCGTCGTGGAGGACCAGTCCTTCACGCAGGAGCAGGCCGTCGAGGCGCTCCCGACGCGCGAGTACTGACCGGCTCGGCGGCCCTCTCGGAGCGATCCGCGAGGACTCCCGCCCGGCGGGGCCGGTCCACGCCGACCGGCCCCGCCACCACGGACGGGTCGCGCGCCGGGAGAGCACGTCTCCCCGGCGCGCGGCCGACGCACCACCGCCGGCATGCCGACGTCGCCGGCGTCCTGAGGCGACCCGGGGCCCGGCAGCCCCGTCGCCACCGCTGCACGGAAGGTCACCCATGACTACCGCCGTCCCCGACGGTCGACCCGTCGTCGAGATGACCGGGATCTCGATCGAGTTCCCGGGCGTCAAGGCGCTCGACGGAGTCGACCTCACGCTCCGGCCCGGAGAGGTCCACGCCCTCATGGGCGAGAACGGCGCCGGCAAGTCGACGCTCATCAAGGCGCTCACGGGCGTCTACTCGATCGACTCCGGTCGCATCGTCGTCGACGGCGCCGAGCACACGTTCTCCGGCCCGGGCGAGGCCCAGGCCGCCGGCGTCTCGCCGGTGTACCAGGAGGTCAACCTCTGCGAGAACCTCTCGGTCGCCGAGAACATCATGCTCGGCCACGAGCCGCGCCGCCTCGGCGCGATCGACTGGCGCACGACGCGCCGACGCGCGGGCGAGATGCTCGCCCGCCTCAACCTCGACATCGACCCGGCCTCGTCGCTCGCGGCCCACTCGCTCGCCGTGCAGCAGCTCGTCGCGATCTGCCGTGCGCTCGTCGTCGAGTGCAAGGTCCTCATCCTCGACGAGCCGACCTCGAGCCTCGACGCGGACGAGGTCGCCCAGCTCTTCGCCGTCGTGCGGCGGCTGCGCGACGAGGGCGTCGCGATCCTCTTCGTCTCGCACTTCCTCGAGCAGGTCTACGAGATCTCGGACCGCATGACGGTCCTGCGCAACGGGAAGCTCGTCGGCGAGTACGTGACCGCGGAGCTCCCGCGCCTCGAGCTCGTCTCCAAGATGATCGGCACCTCGCTCGAGGTGCTCGAGGAGCTCGAGGAGGCGCCCAAGCGCTCCGTGGCCGACCGCGACGGGACCACCCCGTTCGTCCAGGCCCTCGGCGTCGGCCGCAAGGGCTCGATCCAGCCGTTCGACCTCGACGTGTACCCGGGCGAGGTCGTGGGCCTCGCCGGCCTCCTCGGCTCGGGCCGCACCGAGCTCGCGCGCCTGCTCGCCGGCGCCGACCGCGCCGACTCGGGTCAGGTGCGCGTGGGTGGCGCGCCCGCACGCCTGCGCACGCCGCGCAGCGCGATGCAGCGCAAGATCGCGTTCTCCTCGGAGCACCGCAAGGCCGAAGGGATCGTGGGCGACCTGACGATCCGCGAGAACATCGTGCTCGGGCTCCAGGCGGAGCGCGGCTGGGCGCGACGCCTGCCGAAGAAGCAGGTCGACGAGATCGTCGAGACCTACATCAAGGCGCTCGCGATCCGCCCCGGCAACCCGGACGCCCTCATCAAGAACCTCTCGGGCGGCAACCAGCAGAAGGTGCTCCTCGCGCGCTGGCTCGCGACGGCCCCCAAGCTGCTCATCCTCGACGAGCCGACGCGCGGCATCGACGTCGGCGCCAAGGCCGAGATCCAGAAGCTCGTGGCCCAGCTCGCGGGCGAGGGCATGTCGGTCGTCTTCATCTCGGCCGAGCTCGAGGAGGTGCTGCGGCTCAGCCACCGCATCGCCGTCATGCGCGACCGGGTCAAGGTCGCGGAGATCACCAACGACGAGGACGTCACGGTCGAGGACGTCGTCGAGCTCATCGCGAGCGGAGGGCAGGAGTCATGAGCACCACGGCACCCGCCTGGCAGCGCGCCGTCCAGCACCGGCTCTTCTGGCCGATCGTCGCGCTGGTCGTGCTGCTGGCGGTCAACACCATCAACCGGCCGAGCTTCCTGTCGATCCGGCTCCAGGACGGCCACCTCTTCGGGTCGCTCGTCAACCTGCTGAAGAACGGCGCGCCGCTGCTGCTGGTCGCGCTCGGCATGACGCTCGTCATCGCGACGCGGGGCATCGACCTGTCGGTCGGCGCGGTCGTCGCGATCTCCGGGGCCGTGGCGCTGAGCTTCATCGCCTCGTCGCCCTCCCCGGACAGCCTGACCACGGTCCTGGTGGCCGTCGGCATCGCGCTCGCGCTGTCGTTCGTCCTCGGCGTGTGGAACGGCTTCCTGGTCTCGGTCCTCGGGATCCAGCCCATCATCGCGACGCTCGTGCTCATGACCGCGGGCCGCGGCGTCGCGATGCTCATCACGGGCGGTCAGATCACGACGGTCAACAGCGCGCCGTTCAAGGCGATCGGCTCCGGGTTCTGGCTCGGCGTCCCGGTGGCGGTCGTCCTCGCGGGCGTCGTCTTCGTGGCCGTCGCGCTGCTCACGCGCCGGACCGCGCTCGGCATGCTCATCGAGTCCGTCGGCATCAACCCCGAGGCGAGCCGCCTCGCGGGCGTCAAGTCGCGCAGCATCATCTGGACCGTCTACGCGGTGTGCGCCCTCTTCGCGGGCCTCGCGGGCCTCATGATCTCCTCGAGCACCATGGCGGCCGACGCGAACAACGCCGGCCTCTTCATCGAGCTCGACGCGATCCTCGCCGTCGTCATCGGAGGCACGTCGCTCGCCGGCGGCAAGTTCTCGCTCTCGGGCACGCTCGTCGGCGTCCTCATCATCCAGACGCTCACGCTCACGGTGACGATGCTCGGCATCTCGCCGTCGGTCACGCCCCTGTTCAAGGCGATCGTCGTCATCGCGGTCTGCCTCGCGCAGTCCCCGAAGGCGCGCGACCTGGTCGCCGCCCGACGACGTCGCGCGGCCCCGACGGCCGCCGCGGCCGCGGAGGTGAGCGCCTGATGTCCGCCGTGCAGACCCCTGCCCCGACCTCGCCGCCCGACCCCCGGGGCGCCGAGACCGCCACCCCCGGAGGCCCGAGAATGACCGAGCGACTCACGAGCCGCTTCCGCCTCGACCGGCGCTACCTCCCGGTCCTCGGCACGTTCGCGGTGCTCGCGCTCATGCTCGTGGTGGGCGGCAGCCGGTACGAGAACTTCCTCTCGGCCCGCGTCATCTCGAACCTCTTCATCAACAACTCGTTCCTCATCGTGCTCGCGGTCGGGATGACCTTCGTCATCCTCACGGGCGGCATCGACCTGTCGGTGGGCGCGGTCGTGGCGCTCTCGGGCATCACGACGGCGTCGCTGCTCCAGAGCGGCTGGCCCGTCGCCGTCGTGCTCCTCGTCTCGGTCCTCATCGGGACCGTCCTCGGCCTCGCGGTCGGGTTGATGGTGCACGTCTTCGACATCCAGCCGTTCATCGCGACGCTCGCGGCGATGTTCCTCGCGCGGGGCCTCTGCTACGTGATCTCGCTGCAGTCGATCCCGATCACGGACGAGTCGTTCGTCGCCCTGGCGGGCTGGAGCCAGGAGTTCGGCGACGGCTGGCGCATCACGACCGCGGTCATCATCGCCCTGGTCGTCGTCGCGATCGCGTTCTACGTGCTGCACTACACGCAGTTCGGCCGCACCGTGTACGCGATCGGCGGCGGCGAGCAGTCGGCGATGCTCATGGGCCTGCCCGTCGCACGCACCAAGGTGCTCGTGTACGTGGTGAGCGGCACGTGCGCCGGCATCGGCGGCCTGCTGTTCGCGATGTTCTCGCGGTCCGGCTACTCGCTCACGGGCGTGGGCATGGAGCTCGACGCGATCGCCGCGGTCGTCATCGGCGGCACGCTGCTCACGGGCGGCACGGGCTTCGTGCTCGGGTCCGTGCTCGGCGTGCTCGTGCTCGGCCTCATCCAGACGATCATCACCTTCGAGGGCACGCTGAGCTCGTGGTGGACCAAGATCGTCATCGGCGTGCTGCTCCTGGTCTTCGTGATCCTGCAGCGCGTGCTGGTCGTCAGGCGGAGGTGATCCGTCGGTGCCGGGCCCGGCCGCTGCGGCGTCCTCGTGACGTCGTGGCGGGCGCGGGCCCGGCGCCGCGGCCGTCTGCCCGGGCGTCTACCCCGGGTTCACCGGAGCTGGACGGGGGCCGGCACCCCTGGGCCGGCCGGGCGCACGCCCGGCCGGCGGTGTGTCATGACATGACCCTTGTCGAATGTGAGCGTTCACACTAGGCTCGGCCACGATCCTGTTAACGCTCACACGCAATGGTGCGTGTCTCTCGACGATGAGAGGAAGCCCATGGATACGTCCTTCCACCCTCCACGGCCCCGCACGGCCCGCCGCCGGGCGGTCGCGCTGGCCGTCGCGACCGGCCTGGTCGGCACGGTCGCGCTCGCGACGTCGGTGCCCGCCACCGCCGCGGAGCCCGACCTGCCGGACGGCGCGTGGGTCGACGCGTTCGACGGCGCCGGCCTCGGCCCCGACTGGACGGTCGTCAACCCCGTTCCCGAGGCGCTGTCCGTCGCCGGCGGGAAGCTCACGCTCGCGTCGCAGCCCGGCGACACCTACCAGGACGCGAACAGCGCGAAGAACGTCGTGCTGCTCGACGTGCCGGCGGGCGACTTCACCGTCGTCACGCACGTGGAGGCGCCCGTCGCCTCCGTCTACCAGGGCGCGGGTCTCGTCGCGTGGCAGGACATGGACAACTACGTCCGGTCCGGGCTGACCTTCGTGGGCGACCTCTCGCCGTCGGGCCGCGCGATCGAGAACGACGTCGAGACCGGCGGCGTCTTCACCGCGGCCGCCTTCACGGACCGCCCGGGCTCCACCGGGGAGACGCTGCGCATGCAGCGCACCGGCGACACCATCGCGACGAGCTTCTGGGACGGCGCCGCGTGGCAGCCCGCGGGCTCCGTGACCGTCGACTTCCCGACGACGCACGTCGGCCTGTACGCGCTCGCCGCGCAGAACGGCACGTCGCACGCGGCGGCGTTCGACTACGTGGCGCTCCAGGCCGCCGAGGGCGCCGACCAGGTGCCCGACGGCGCGTTCACGCTCGCGGGCCCCGGCGACGCCCGGTACCTCGTGGCGACCGACGACGGCCTGGCCCTCGACGACGAACGCCCCGCGACGACGGTCGCGCTCGCCGCGACCGGGGTCGACGGCCCCGACGGCACGTCCCCGGTCACGCTCACGGCGGGCGACCGCCCCGTCGTCGTGACCGGCGCGTCCCGGCTCTCCCTCGGAGCCGCGGGCGACGACGCGACCGCGCTGCGGCTCACCGACGCGGGCGGCGGCACGGTCTGGCTGCGCGACGCGGCCGACCCGGAGCGGTACGCCGGCGTGCGCGCGTCCGACGGCGCGCTCGTCCTCGGCCCGCGTGACGCGGCCACGAAGCTCACGGTCACGCCCGCCACGAGCGCGGACCACGAGATCACCGTGGACCTCGCCGGCGAGCGCACGGAGATGAGTGACGAGCTGTACGGCATCTTCTACGAGGACATCAACTACGCGGCCGACGGCGGCCTGTACGCGGAGCTCGTGCGCAACCGGTCGTTCGAGTTCACCTCCCAGGACAACGGGTCGTTCACGGGGCTCACCGCGTGGAGCGCCGCGAACCGCGGCGGCGCGACGGCCACGACGCAGGTCGTGAACGACGCCGGGCGGCTCAACGCGACGAACCGCACCTACCTCAACCTGACGACGACCGCCGCGGGCGCCGGGGTGCGCAACGCCGGGTACAACACGGGCCTGTTCGTCGAGGAGGGGAAGTCGTACGACTTCTCCGTCTGGGCGCGGTCGGCGACGGCGCAGACCGTCACCGTGCGCGTCGAGGACGCCGCCGGGACCACGGCGTACGCGACCGGCCAGGTCGCCGTCGACGGCTCGAACGCGTGGAAGAAGTACGACGTCACGCTCACCGCGACCGGCACGACGAACGCCGGGCGGCTCGCGCTGCTCTCCGGCGCGGCGGGCACGCTCGCGCTCGACCAGGTGTCGCTCTTCCCGCAGGACACGTGGGTCGGGCCGGTCAACGGGAAGTCGGTGCTCCGCAAGGACCTCGCCGAGAAGATCGACGCGCTCGACCCGCAGTTCCTCCGCTTCCCCGGCGGCTGCGTGACGAACGTCGGCACGTTCCGCACGTACGAGGAGTCGGGCTTCACCGACCGTCGCCGCACGTACCAGTGGAAGGAGACGATCGGCCCGGTCGAGGAGCGCGCGACCAACTGGAACTTCTGGGGCTACAACCAGTCGTACGGCATCGGGTACCTCGAGTACTTCCTCTTCGCGGAGGACCTCGGTGCGACGCCGCTGCCCGTCGTGTCGGTCGGCGCCAACGGCTGCGGCAGCACCATCCCCGAGATGACGGACCCGGCGCAGATCCAGCGCTGGGTGGACGACACGGTCGACCTCATCGAGTTCGCCAACGGCGACGTGACGACCGAGTGGGGCGCCGTGCGGGCCGAGCTGGGCCACCCCGAGCCGTTCGGCCTGAAGTACGTCGGCCTCGGCAACGAGGAGAACACGAAGACGTTCGAGGCCAACTTCCCGGCGTTCCGCGACGCGATCGCGGCCGCCTACCCGGACGTCCAGATCATCTCGAACTCCGGCCCGGACGACACGGGCCAGCGCTTCGACGAGCTCTGGGAGTTCAACCGCGAGCAGGACGTCGACCTCGTCGACGAGCACTACTACAACGACCCGCAGTGGTTCCTCGAGAACGACGAGCGCTACGACTCCTACGACCGCGAGGGGCCGCACGTGTTCCTCGGCGAGTACGCGTCGCGCGGCAACACCTTCGCCAACGCGCTCGCGGAGGCGTCGTTCATGACCGGTCTGGAGCGCAACTCCGACGTCGTGCGGCTCGCGTCGTACGCGCCGCTGCTCGCGAACGAGTCGTACGTCCAGTGGTCGCCCGACGCGATCTGGTTCGACAACGACGAGTCGTGGGGCTCGGTGAACTACTACGTCCAGCAGCTGTTCTCCGCGAACGCGGGCGACGAGGTCGTGCCGAGCACGCACGCGGGCCCGGTGCCCGCCGACGCGACGCTCGACGGCGGCGTGTTCCTCTCCACGTGGAACACGGCCGCGCAGTACGACAACGTGCGCGTCACCGACAACGCGAGCGGCGAGGTGCTCTTCGCGGACGACTTCGAGTCCGGGGCGTCGCAGTGGGAGCCGCAGTCGGGCACCTGGGCGGCGCAGGACGGCGCCTACGTCCAGTCGGCGACGAACGTCACCGACGCCCGGTCGATCGTCGCCGGCGCATACGCGAAGGACTGGTCGAGCTACACGCTCGAGCTCGACGCGCGCAAGACGTCGGGTGCCGAGGGCTTCCTCGTCGGCTTCGCCGCGGGCGGCCCGAACGACTACTACTGGTGGAACCTCGGCGGGTGGAACAACTCGCGCCAGGCCCTCCAGCGCGCGTCGGGCGGGAGCGCCAACGAGGTGAAGGCCGTCGAGAACCACTCCATCGAGGCCGGCCAGCCGTACCACGTCAAGGTCGTCGTCGAGGGCTCGACCATCGAGCTCTACCTCGACGGCGAGCTCCAGATGTCCTACGAGCAGCCGTCGACCAAGTCGCTCTACCAGGTCGTCACGCGCGACGACGACACGGGCGACGTCGTCGTCAAGGTCGTCAACCCCACCGCGACCGCGGCGCGCACGCAGGTGCACGTCGAGGGGCTCGGGGCCGGCACGGGCATCGCGTCCGAGGCGACGGTCACGGAGATGGTGGGCGCGCCGTCGGACACCAACACCAAGGCCGACCCCGAGCGGGTCGTCCCGGTGAAGCGGACGCTGACGGGCGTGGGGGAGGAGTTCTCCTACGAGTTCCCCGCGCACTCGATCACGTTCGTGCGGCTGCACGCGTCCGACGCGGCGCCCGAGCTCGACCTCGCGGTCGAGGTTTCGCCGCGCTGCCTGGCGGGGAAGGCGTACGTCGCCGTGCGCGCGACGAACGGCGAGGACGTCCCGGTCTCGGTGACGCTCTCCACGCCGTTCGGGCAGAAGACGGTCGCGGACGTGGCGCCGGGCAAGAACGCGTACCAGTCGTTCGCGGCGCGCGCGACGTCGGCCCCGGCCGGCACCGCGAGCGTCACGGGCACGGCGGTGGTCGACGGCGAGCAGGTCACCACGACCGTCGACGTCGCCTACGACGCGCTCGACTGCGGCTGACCCCGAGGTAGAGCCCTGGTCGCCCGAGGTAGAGCCCTGGTACCGCGAGGTAGAGGCGTGGTCCTGACCCCGCCCCTCCCCCTCCGAACCCCACCC
>NZ_JBGNYC010000059.1:0-25519 GCF_051844275.1 Cellulosimicrobium sp. CpK407 | reverse complement strand
GTGCTCTTCCGATCTGGGGCCACTTCTCGCGTCTCGTCAGAGGCCGGGCGAGCCGTCGTCGCTGCGCTCGACGCGGTAGCCCTCGGAGCGCAGGTGCGCGACGAGCTCGTCGCAGTGCTCCGGGCCCTTGGTCTCCACCTGCATGCGCACCCAGGCCTCGCCGATCGCGAGGCCGACGTCGGTGCGGTCGTGGTCGATGTGCATGATGTTGCCGCGCGTGGTCGCGATGACCTCGAGCAGGCGCGCGAGGGCGCCGGGGCGGTCGTCGAGCAGCACCTGGAGCTGGATGTACCGGCCGGCCGCCGCGAGGCCGTGCCGCACGACCCGCAGCAGCACGAGCGGGTCGATGTTCCCCCCGGACAGCACGACGACGACGGGCCCCTCGACCGGGTCCGCCGCGCCCGCGTCGACCGCGGCCGTCCCCGAGAGGAGCGCCGCAACGCCGGTAGCCCCCGCGGGCTCGACGAGCAGCTTCGCGCGCTCGGCGACCATGAGCAGCGACCGGGAGATCTCCTCCTCGGTCACCGTGCGGACCTCGACGCCGTGCTGGGCCAGGATCCCGAACGGCACGTGCCCGGGCGTCCCGACCGCGATGCCGTCGGCCATCGTCGCGGCGAGCCGCGCCGTCGTCGGCGTCCCGGCGACCAGCGAGCCCGGGTAGGCGGCGGCGCGCTCCGCCTGCACCCCGATCACGCGCACGTGCGGCGCCGTCTGCGCGAACGCCGCGGCGAGGCCCGCGACGAGCCCCCCGCCGCCGAGCGGCGCGATCACGGTCCGGACGTCGGGCACCTGCTCGAGGATCTCCAGCGCGATCGTCGCCTGGCCGGCCACGACGTCGGGGTGGTCGAACGGGTGGATGAACACGGCGCCCGTCCGGTCGGCCTCGGCACGCGCGGCGGCGAGCGTCTCGTCCACGTCCGCGCCGACGAGCCGGACCTCGGCGCCGTACTGGCGCGTCGCCGCGACCTTGGGCAGCGCGGCGTCGACCGGCATGTACACGACGGCCCGGATGCCGAGCAGGCCCGCGGCGAACGCGACGCCCTGCGCGTGGTTGCCCGCGCTCGCCGCGACGACGCCGCGGGTCTTCTCCTCGGCGCTCAGGCGCGCCATGCGCACGTACGCGCCGCGCACCTTGAACGACCCGGCGCGCTGCAGGTTCTCGCACTTGAGCAGCACGCGGACGCCGGCGGCCTCGCTGATCGCGCGCGTCGTCTGGACCGGGGTGCGGTACGCGACGCCGTCGAGCAGGCGGGCCGCGTCGCGGACGTCGTCGAGCGTGACCGGGACCGGCCCGGAGGTCACCGCACCTCCCCGGGAGCGTCCTCCACGGGTCCGGCGTCCTGCGGCCCGACGACGGCGGAGTCCTCGCCGGCGCCCTCGCGGGTCCGACGGCGCGCGGCCACGTCCTCGAGGTCGGCCTCCGCGCGCGCGATGACCGGCGGCTGCGGGCTCCCGCGCACCACGACGCGGTCGTCCGTGCCGAGCTCGGGGAACTTGTCGTGCCCGTGAAGGTACAGCACCACGGTGTTGAGGACCGCCGCGATCGGGACCGCGAACAGCGCGCCCACGATCCCCGCGGCGAAGCTGCCCGCCGCGACGACGAGCAGCACGGCGACCGGGTGCAGCGAGACGGCGTGGCCCATGAGGAACGGCTGGAGGATGTGGCCCTCGATCTGCTGCACGAGCAGCACGATGCCGAGCATCACGAGCGCCTGCACCCAGCCCTGCGCGACGAGCACCACGAGCACCGCGATCGACCCGGTGACGATCGCACCGACGATCGGGATGAAGGACCCGACGAACACGAGGATGCCCAGCGGCAGCGCGAGGGACGGGACGAAGAACGCCGCACCGATCCCGATGCCGACCGCGTCGACCGCCGCGACGAGGATCTGCGTGCGCGTGTACGCGGCGAGCGTGACGATGCCGCGGCGGCCCGCCTGGTGGACGTCGTCGCGCGCGCGCAGGGGCAGCAGCCCCACGACCCACGACCAGATCGTGCGCCCGTCGAGGAGGAAGAAGAACGTGCAGAACAGCGCGATGAGGGCGCCGGCGACCACGTGGCCGATCGTCGTGGCCGCGCCGAGCGCGCCGGAGACGATCGAGTCCTGGTTCTCCGAGACCGCGGTCCCGGCCTGGTCGAGCCAGTGCGAGATCGTCGTCGAGTCGAGGCCGAGCGGGCCGTCCGCGAGCCACTCGGTGAACTGCTCGAACCCCTCGACCGCCTGGTCGCGCAGGTCCTGGAAGCCGCTGACGATCTGCTGCCCCGCGATGGCCACGAGCCCCGCGACGACGACGATGAGCGCGATGAGCGCCGCGCCGGACGCGAGCCCGCGCGACATGCGCAGGTGACGGCGGAAGAACCGCTGGACGGGCGTGAGCAGCACCGTGAGCAGGAGCGCCACCGCGATGGGGACGACGATCACCTTGAGCTGCGTGACGAGCCACAGGCCCGCCGCGATCGTCAGGCCGATGAGCAGCAGCCGCCACGACCAGGCGGCGGCCGATCGCACCGAGTCGGGCACCGCCGCCGCGCCGGGGCGCCCGGGGGGAAGCGGGTCGGGGGTCCTGTGCTGGTCCGTCTGCGCGCTCACAGCGCCACCCTAGGTGAGCGCCCCTCCGCTCGCGGCGCCGAAGACCCGCGACGCGCCCGGTGTGCGCAGGATCTCCCCACCGCGCCCGGTGCGCGCGGGATCTCCCGGCCGGGTCGGCCCCGGCCTACCCGAGCGCCCGGGTGAGGTCCGCGACGAGGTCCTCGACGTCCTCGATGCCCACGGAGAGGCGGACGAGGTCGTCCGGGACCTCGAGCGCCGTCCCGGCGACGGAGCCGTGGGTCATGCGGCCCGGGTGCTCGATGAGCGACTCGACGCCGCCCAGCGACTCCGCGAGCGTGAAGACCTGGGTCCGCGCGCACACGTCGAGCGCCTTCGCCTCGCTGCCGAGGCGGAACGACACCATGCCGCCGAACCCGCGCATCTGGCGCGCCGCGAGCTCGTGCCCGGGGTGCGACGCGAGGCCGGGGTAGATCACCTCGGTGACCGCGGGGTGGGCGGCGAGGAAGTCGGCGACGGCGGCGGCGTTCGCCTGGTGGCGGTCCATGCGCACCGCGAGGGTCTTGAGGCCGCGCAGCGTGAGCCACGCGTCGAACGGCCCGGCGACGGCGCCGGACGCGTTCTGGTGGAAGCCGACCGCCCCGGCGACGTCGCTCCCGCCCGCGGGCGACGCGAGCCCGCCGGGGAGCTGGGCACCCGTCGCGACGACGAGCGCTCCCCCGACGACGTCGCTGTGGCCCCCGACGTACTTGGTCGTCGAGTGCACGACGACGTCCGCGCCGAGCGCGAGCGGCTGCTGCAGGTAGGGGGTCGCGAAGGTGTTGTCGACGACGAGCAGCGCCCCGGCGTCGTGCGCGACGCCCGCGAGCGCCGCGATGTCGGACACCCCGAGCAGCGGGTTCGTCGGGGTCTCGACCCACACGACGCGCGTCTCGGGGCGCACCGCGGCCCGGACCGCCTCGACGTCCGTGAGGTCGACGGGCGTGTGCTCCACGCCCCACGGCCCGAACACCCGGGCGATGAGCCGGTACGTGCCGCCGTACGCGTCGTCGGGCACGATCACGTGGTCCCCGGGGCGCACGACGGCGCGCAGCAGCGTGTCCTCCGCGGCCAGGCCGGACGCGAACGCGAACCCGCGCGCGGCGGGCGACCCGTCCGCCGTCGGGCCGAGGCCGCCGGACTCCGCGGCCGCGAGCGCCTCCTCCAGGGCGGTGCGCGTGGGGTTCGCGGAGCGCGAGTACTCGTAGCCGCCGCGCAGCCCGCCGACGCCGTCCTGCTTGTACGTCGAGACCTGGTGGATCGGCGGCACGACGGCGCCGGTGGTCGCGTCCGGGTCCTGCCCCGCGTGGATCGCCCGCGTGGAGAAGCCGGTGGTGGTCCAGTCGGGGTGCTCGCTCGAGGTGCTCACGGACCCACCCTACGGCGCCGCCCTGCGCCGAGCAGGTGGTCGTGGTCCGTCCCGCTGCCCGGACGAACCGGGACCGCCTGCTCGGCCTGCCGAGAGCGCCTGCTCGGCCCGCCGGGAGCGCCGCGGTGGCGACCGGCGTCGTCGCGCGGGACGGTGGGTGGGGCGGCGCGCGTCGCCCGGGCGCGGAGGGAGCACGCATGGAGATCGACCTCGGCGGGCGCAGGGCGCTCGTCACCGGCTCGGCGCAGGGCATCGGCCTCGCGATCGCGCGCGCCCTCGCGGAGTGCGGGGCGGCCGTCGTCGTCAACGGACGCTCGGAGGAGACCTCGTCCCGCGCGGCCGACGACGTGCGCACGCACGTCCCGGGCGCGGACGTGCTCGGCGTCGCGGCCGACCTCGCGACCGACGAGGGCACGGCCGCGGTGCTCGACGCCGTGCCGCACGTCGACGTCCTGGTGAACAACCTCGGGATCTTCTCGAGCGAGGACCCGCTCGCGATCGACGACGCGACGTGGCGCCGCTACTTCGAGGTGAACGTCCTCGCGGGCGTGCGGCTCACGCGCACCTACCTGCCCGGGATGATCGAGCGCGGGTGGGGCCGCGTGCAGTTCGTGGGCAGCGACTCGGCGGTCGTGATCCCGGCCGAGATGATCCACTACGGCGTGAGCAAGACGGCGCTGCTCGGCGTCTCGCGCGGGTTCGCCAAGGCGGCGGCCGGCACGGGCGTCACGGTGAACAGCGTGCTCGCCGGCCCCACGCACACGGGCGGGGTCGAGGCGTTCGCGCGCGAGCTCGTCGGCGACGACCTGCCCTGGGACGAGGCGCAGCGCGTGTTCATGCGCGAGCACCGCCCGCAGTCGCTGCTCCAGCGCCTCATCGAGCCGGAGGAGATCGCGCACCTGGTCGCCTACCTCGCGTCGCCGCTGGCGTCGGCGACGACCGGCGCGGCGGTGCGCGTCGACGGCGGCTACATCGACTCGATCGTCCCGTGAGAGGCTCGTGCGGTGCGCCCGCCCGGCTCGCGACGGGCCGGCGTCGGCCCGGAACACCCGCCGCCCCCACGGCGTTCTACCCCGTGCCAGGACGATGCGTCGTGGGCCAGCGCCCCGGTCGTCCGGGTCCTTCAGGAGGTAAGCGATGAACTCGATCTTCGACGCGATCTTCGGCTCGTCCGGCAAGACGACGATGGTCGCCCCCGAGGACGCGCTGCCCGGGCGCCAGTCGCCCGTGCTGCAGGCACCGCGTCCCCACACCGTGCTCGGCACCTCGATCACCGGCCCGTGGCCGGAGGGCACGCGCGTGCTCTACCTGGCGATGGGCTGCTTCTGGGGCGCCGAGGAGATCTTCTGGCAGGTCCCGGGGGTGGTGAGCACCGCCGTCGGCTACATGGGCGGCACGACGCCGAACCCGACCTACGAGGAGGCGTGCACCGCGCGCACGGGCCACACCGAGACGGCGCTCGTCGCGTACGACCCGACGAAGGTCTCCGAGGAGGAGCTCCTCAAGATCTTCTGGGAGCGCCACGACCCGACGCAGGGCTACCGCCAGGGCAACGACGTCGGCACCCAGTACCGGTCCGCCGTGTACTGGACGACGCCGGAGCAGGAGCAGGCGGTCCGCGACACCGCGGCGCGCTACTCCGCGGTGCTCGAGGCCAAGGGCTACGACCCGGTGACGACCGAGATGCGCCCCGCGGCCGAGGCCGGCCCGTTCTACTACGCCGAGGACTACCACCAGCAGTACTTGAGCCCCGCCAAGAACCCGAACGGCTACCGCTGCCACGCGACCACGGGCGTCCCGTTCCCGAGCGCCGCGTAGCGCCCGCCGAGAGGTGAGTCGTGGCCCCTGATCCCCCGTGGATCGGGGCCACTTCTCGCTTCTCGCCCGAGGGCCCCGGCGCCCGGTCCCGTCGGGGTGCGTGCCGCGCCCGGCCCGACGCAGGATGGGCCCATGACGATCCCCACCCTCAGCGCCCCGGACGGCACGACGATCCCCGCGATCGGCTTCGGCACCTACAGGCTGGGCGGCGAGGAGGGTGCGGACTCGATCGCCCGCGCGATCGACGCGGGCTACCGGCTGATCGACTCGGCGTTCAGCTACGAGAACGAGGGCGCGGTCGGCGCCGCGGTGCGACGCGCGGACGTCCCGCGCGACGACGTGCTCGTCACGTCCAAGCTCCCCGGCCGCCACCAGGCCCACGACGACGCCGTCCGCACCGTCGAGGAGTCGCTGTTCCGGACCGGTCTCGACCGGATCGACCTGTACCTGATCCACTGGCCGAACCCGCGCGTCGGGAAGTACGTCGAGGCGTACGAGGCGCTGGTCGAGTGCCGCGAGCGCGGGCTGGTCCGCCACGTCGGGGTGTCGAACTTCCTGCCCGAGCACCTCGACGCGGTGATCGCCGCGACGGGCGTGACCCCGCTCGTGAACCAGGTCGAGCTGCACCCGTACTTCCCGCAGGCAGCGCAGCGGGCCGCCGACGCCGAGCGCGGGGTCGTCACCGAGGCGTGGAGCCCGATCGGTCGTGCGAACGACCTCCTGCGCGACCCCGTCGTCACGGCGGTGGCCGCCGCGCACGGGGTCTCGCCCGTCCAGGCGATCCTGCGCTGGCACGTGCAGCTCGGCGTCGTGCCGCTGCCCAAGGCGTCGTCGCCCGAGCGCCAGCGCGAGAACCTCGACGTCTTCTCGTTCGAGCTGACGACCCACGAGATGAACGCCCTCACGGGCCTCGCCCGGCCCGACGGGCGCACGAACGACCAGGACCCGGCGGTGTACGAGGAGCTCTGACTCCCGCGGCGCGGCACGTGCCCCGCGCCGCCGGTCGTGGCACCGTGTGCGGGTGACGTCCCCCGCCCTCGCCCCGGTGCCCGACGCCGCCCGACCGCCCTGGGCGGTCGGCTCGCCGCTGCGGCTGCTCGCCGCGGTGCTGGTCTCCGGCTCCGCGGTGCTGCTGTTCGCGGTGCACGTGCGCCCGCTCGGGTACGTGCCGCTCGTGCTCGGCGTGGCGCTCGGGCTCGCCGTGGACCGCCGCCTCGGGCGTGACCTCGCGCTGGTCGGCACCGGCATGGCGATCATCTCGACGATCTCGCTCGAGGCCGACCTGTCGGACGCGGGGATGGTGCGCTTCGCCGTCGTGCTGTCCCTCGCCGTGCTCGTCCCGTGGGCGCTCTCGCGGTTCGCGTTCCGCGAGGACGTCGTCCGGTTCCCCGTCGCCACCGGGCGGCGCTGGACCCGGGGGCAGATCGTCTACCTCGTCGTGGTCGTCGTCGCGGGGTACCTGATCCTGCCGTTCTACTTCATCGGCTCGGGCGCGTACCTCAACTGGCCGGAGATCACGGGCGGGCAGGAGATCGCCCGGCTGTTCGTCGGTGTCAACGCGGTGGGGATCTGGGACGAGCTGTTCTTCGTGTGCGTCGTGTTCGCGCTGTACCGCGAGCACTTCGGCCTGTGGACGGCGAACCTGCTCCAGGCGGCCGTCTTCGTGTCGTTCCTGTGGGAGCTCGGGTACCGCGAGTGGGGTCCGCTCCTCACCGTCCCGTTCGCCCTGGTCCAGGGCTGGATCTTCTCCTGGAGCAAGTCGCTCACCTACGTGGTGGCCGTCCACCTGCTCTTCGACGTCGTGGTGTTCGCCGTGCTCGTGCACGCCCACCACCCGGAGCTGTTCGACGTGTTCGTCACCGCGCCACGCTGACGGTGCCGCCCGAGCCGGTTCAGGACGGTCGCGCCAGCAGGACCCGACGGACCCCGTCCACGCGGCACGCCGCGGTGACCGCGACCGTCGCCGGGCCGGCGAGGACCGTCACCGTCGCGACGACGACGGCGACCCCGACGGCCGCGCCCGCGACGACGTCGTGCGGGAAGTGCACCCCCTGGGCGACCCGCGCGGACGCGACGGCGACGGCGAGCGCCACGGGGAGCACGACCCACAGCGCGACGTCGCGCAGCGGCGACCGGTAGGCGTGCCGGGCGGGCACCGCTCCCGGGACGCGCACGGCAGGCGCACCCGCGAGGACGACCGCCGTCGCGAGGGCGAACGCGATGGCGGTGTGGTTGCTGGGGAACGACCAGTCCCCCGCCGCCGGGCAGTGCGCGACCTCCACGAGCTCCCAGCACCCTCGCGGCTGGCGGACGAGCGACTTCACGGCCTCGCTCGCGGCGTAGGCGACGACGGCGCCCGCTCCGGCGACGAGCGTCGTCCCGACGGCGGACGCCCCCGCACGGCGCGACCGCCACGCGACGACCGCGCACAGGCCGAGGAGGACGAGGACCCCGCCCTCCGCGACGAGCTCGGACCCCGGGAGATCGGCGGTCCGGGCCGTGATCGCGAGGTAGAGCGCCTCGCTCGGCCCGCGCAGGAGCCGTGCGACCAGCACCACGAGCGCTGCTCCGACCAGCCACGACACCGCGACGAGGACCTGACCGGCGGCCCGGTTCGACGCGTCCGCGGACGGCTCCGGCAGCGGGCGCGACGCCGTTCCCGGCACCGTGCCGGACGTGGTGCCGAGGGGTGCGGCGGGGCGGTCGAGCAGGGTCGAGGTACGGGACGAATCGGGCGGGGTCATCGCACGAGGGTAAGCCGGGTGAACGGCAGGTGAACATCCGCCCCGCGGGGGATGTCCGCCGTCGGCCCTCCCCCCAGGGCCGGACACTCGCGCGACGACGCCGAGACACGATCGCACGCGCGTGAGGCACGATCACGACCGGCCCCGCGCGCGTGCGACCCGGTTCAGCTCGGCTCGGGGGCGTCGTCGGCGGGGACGTAGAAGGCCGTCGTGGCGGCGACGCGCGCCGCGACCTCGTCCGCGCCCAGCCCGTCCGCGGCCGCGAGCGCCGCGCCCCACGCCTCGCTGCTCGCGGTGTTGAACACCCGCAGCTCGGGGCTCGCGAGGACCTCCTCGGGGTCGAGCGGCCCGGCCCCGTCGAGGTGCAGCGCGAGGCCCAGGAGCGCGCCGTCCCAGCCGACGCCGACGGCCCCCGGTCCGTACACGTCCCACATCTCCGGCGGCACGACGGCGGTGTGCTCGAGCGTGAGGGTCGTGCCGCCGTCGGGCGCCGGCGCGAGGCGGAGCTCGACGACCGACGAGTCCTCCGGCGTCGGCGGGCCCATGACCCAGGTGAGCCGGAGGAGGGTCGGCGCGTCGCACGCGCGGATCTCGCCGCCCGCGTTGCCCTCGACCTGGTACGTGCCGCCGACGCGGAAGTCGCCCGTGACGGGCAGGAACCAGCGCGGGATGCGCTCGGGGTCGGTGACGGCGTCCCACACGTCCTCGACGTCGGCCGGGTAGGTCCGCTCGATCGTGAGGACGCGGGCCTCGCCCGCAGGGAGCGTCCCCGTCCCGACGGAGCGCCGCGCGGCCTCGAGCTCGGCGATGAAGTCCTTCATGCTGTCCTCCTGGTGGTGGCGGTCGGGCGTCCGGCGTCCTCGTCGGCGGCCGCGGCGCGGCGCCGCTCGCGGGCACCGCGAGCGAGCTCGGTGCCGAGCGCGTCGAGCCGCTGCTCCCAGAACCGGCGCAGGCCCGCGGCCCAGTCCTCGACCTCGTCGAGCGCCGCGGGGTCGAGCGCGTAGAGGCGCCGGGTCCCCTCGGGCCGCACGGTCGCGAAGCCGCTCGTGCGCAGCACCTTGAGGTGCTGGGACACGGCGGGCTGGCTGATCCCGAACTCCTCGCCCACGAGCGCGGCGAGCTCCCCCGCCGGTCGCTCGCCGCGGGCGAGGTGCTCGAGGATCCGCCGCCGGACCGGGTCGCCGAGGACGTCGAACGCTTCCATGACACCCATGTTTCACCTGGTGCTTATATAAGTCAAGGCCGATCTAAGCGTCCAGGAACGTCAGCGCGCTCCCGGCGCCCGGCCGGCGAGCCCGGTGCGGACCTCACCGGCGCTTTCCGCCGCGCCCCCGGGCGTCGCGCCCCTTCTGGCCGCCGCCGCGACCCGGCTTCCCCCCGCCGGAACGCCCGCGCGCCGACGCGCCGCGCCCTCCCCCGCGACCGACCTGTCCACGGGTTCCACCGCGGCCCGCGCCACGGGGAGCCTCCGGCTCCGCGGCGGCCGCCTCGGCACGACGGCCGCGCGAGCTGTTGACCGTGCGGCCTCGCACGATGCCGACCATCTCCTCGACCAGCTCGTCGTCCCGGTCCGCGACCCACGCGAGCGCGACCGGGGCGGTCGGCGCGTCGTCGAGGCGCCGGTACGTCACGTCCTTGCGGTGGTGCAGGCGCGCGAGCGACTGCGGCACGACCGCCACCCCCACGTTCGCCGCGACGAGCACGACGGCGTCGCCCGTCGTCGCCGGACGCTCGACGGCCGGCGTGCCCGGGGGCTCCGGGGCGTCGTCCGCGGCGCCGGGCTCGCCCGCCCACGGCACGACGTCGTCGAGCGGTCGCAGCAGCACGTCGTCGGCGAGGTCGGCGAGGGCGACGGGCTCGTCGGGCTCGAGCGCGGCGAGCAGGTGGTCGCGCGAGACGAGCACGACCGGCGCCTCGTCGTAGAGCCGGATCGCGCTGAGGACGTCGCGGTCGACCGGCAGACGGAGGATCGCGGCGTCCGCCTCGTCGTCGCGTAGCGCGCGCTCGGCATCGCGCGCCTCGACGGCGACGAGGTCGAGCGGCACGTCGGCGAGGCGCTCGCGCCACGTGCGCACCCACTTCGCCGGCGTCGCGCCCGGCACGTACGCGAGGCGGAACCGCCGCACCGCACCGCCGTCGCCGGGGGTCGCGCCGTTCGTCACCTCGGGGGCCGTGCCCGCGTCGTCGTCCACCCGACCAGCCTAGGCGCGCCGCCGATGCCCGACCGGCCGACTACCCTGGAGCCCATGACCCCCAAGCAGTCCGCGCAGACCATGAAGCCCGCCACCGCGGCGAAGAAGCTCGGGGTGTACCTGCCCGCCACGCCGCCGGAGTTCCAGGAGGGCACGATCACGCGGGCCCAGCTCGAGGAGCTCGAGAAGAACCCGCCGGAGTGGCTCGCCGACCTGCGCCGCAACGGCCCCCACCCTCGCCCCGTCGTCGCGGGTCGCCTGGGCGTCTCCATCTCCGGCCTCACGCGCGGCGGCCTCACGGAGCCGCTGACGACGGAGGAGATCGACGCCCTGCGCCAGGACCCGCCGGCGTGGCTCGCGACCGAGCGCGAGGTGCAGAAGAAGGTCCGCGCCGAGGAGGAGCGGCTCGCCGCCGCCCGCGCCAAGAAGGGCTGAGCCCTCAGCCCTCGCCGGACCCTGACCGGGCGGCGGCCCGGTCCGTGTGGCCGAGCGCGAGGTCCGGCGCGACGGCGTCCCGCACGCGCCGCTTGAGGTCCGGGATCTCGGGGAACCCGCCGTCGGCCTTGCGGTCCCAGAGGAGCACGGGTCCGTCGCCGGCGTCGAGCGTGACGCGGAAGACGCCGTCCGTCCCCGGCACCAGGGCGACCTCGCCGAGCCGCGTGCGGAACGTCTGCAGCAGCTCCTGAGCGACCCACGCGGCCCGCAGGAGCCACCGGCACTGCGTGCAGTACTCCACCGCGACGCGTGCGGTCCCGCGCGGCGGGTCGGCGGTGGGAGCCTCGGGTCCGGGGAGCCCGGCGTCGTCCGTCATGGCGCCCAGCCTACGGTCGCGCGGCCCGCCTCAGGCGTCCCGCTCGGCGGGCAGGCGGCCGCTCGCGACGGCGGCCTCGAGCGCGGCGTAGTCGCTCTCGACGACGTCCGCGTACGCGCGCGACCAGCGCGCGATGGCGTCGTCGAACGCGTCGGAGCGGCCGAGGTACCCGGAGGCCACCCGCGTGCCGGGCGACTGGCTGTGCGCACGGGCGAGCACGCGCCCGCACAGCTCGCCGTACCGCACGAACTGGTTCGCGGAGAGCCGGTCGAGCTCGACCGACCCCTTCATGTCGCGGAACTGCCGCCAGAAGAAGTCGACGCGCGGGCGGCCCGTGCGCGCGGGCGCCTCGACCGTGATCCAGCCCAGGAACGGGTCCGACTGCGCCTGGAGGATCCGCTGGGCGGCCACGACCCGGCGGCCCTGGGCGGGCACCTTCCCGGCCGGCACCAGGCCCGACGGCAGCGCGTCGACCATCCCCCCGTAGGTCGCGAGGACGGAGGTCGTCGCCTCCTTCACCTGGAGGACGAGCGGCTCGCCCGCCGGCCCCTCGAGCAGCACGATGTAGCAGCGGGTCCCCACGCTGCCCACGCCGACGACCCGCAGCACGTAGTCGACGACCGTGAACTGGCTCAGCAGCAGGCGGACGTCGGCACGCAGCGGCTCGCGGTACGCCTCGAACAGCGCGGTCAGCTCGTCGAGGGTCGCCGTCGTGACGTGCTGGGTGACGGGCGGCTGGTCGACGATTCGCGTCCGCCCGTCCTCGGTCTGCCCGGTGATCTTCTGGACCACCTGCTCCGACGTGCGTCGACGCGCCTTCTTCAGGGTGCGCTGCAGCTCCTGCCGCCCCTCCTTGAGCAGCAGCGGCTCGATGAGGTCGGTGTCGATCTGGAACGAGAAGCGGTCGAGGGCGCTGCGCGCGAACGCCTCGGCGAGCGTCTCGCGGTAGCCCCGCACCGCGCTGCGCGCCGCGTCGGCGCAGTCCGCCTCGGACAGCCCCTTGTCGCGCCCGCCGACGTACATGCTCGCGGCGAGCCGCTTGACGTCCCACTCCCACGGCGCGTCCGACGCCTCGTCGAAGTCGTTGAGGTCGAACAGGACCCGACGCTCGGGCGACGCGAACAGGCCGAAGTTGGAGACGTGCGCGTCGCCGCACGCCACGACGTGCACACCGGTACGCGGACCGTCGCGCAGGTCATGGGCCATCGTGGCCGCCGTGCCGCGGTAGAACGCGAACGGCGACTCCAGCATCCGCCCGATCCGGAGCGGGACGAGGTCCTGCAGCCGGTCGCGGTTCTGCTCCTCGATGACGGCGACCGGGTCGCGCTCGGGGAGCAGGAGCGCCCCCTGCGTGCGGCGCGGCACCCGGTCGCGCAGGGCGCGGCCCGCGGCGCGGGACTCGGCCAGGGTTCGCGGGACGTCCACGGGTGCCTCCTCGCTGTCCGGGAACCGCACAGTAGCGCGCGCCGCACGGCACGGCGACAGGACGACGACCCCGAGCCGCAGCGCGACGGCGCGACCGCGGCGGCGCGGCGGCGCGGGCCGGGGCGGGATGCTCGCACCGTCGGGGAGACTGGTCCGGTGACGACCTCGCCGCCCGACCTCGCCGCGCTGCTCGCGCGCCTGCGCACCGACGACACCGGCCCGGCCCGCGAGGACGCGCCGGTCGCCGTCGACCCCGTGGACCGCCTGCTGCTCGACCTCCTGGTCGAGGACGCGCCGTGGCTGGCGAGCGCCGGCCGGGAGTCGGTGGCGGTCGTCGACGACCGGTACGGGGCCCTCACGCTAGGGGCCGCGCTGCTCGCCGCGCCGTCGACCGCCACGGGGCCGACGCCGGGCCGCGGGCGGGTGCGCGTCCACCAGGACGCGTGCACCGCGGAGGCGGCCCTCGACGCGAACGCGACCGCGGTGGGCATGGAGGGGACGGTCGTGCACCGCGCCCTGGGCCCCGACCTGCTGTCCGGGGCGCGCGTCGTGCTGCTGCGCCTCCCCCGCAGCCTCGCGGCGCTCCGCGACGTCGCGGAGCACGTCGCGCGCGAGGCCCGCCCGGACGTGGTGCTGCTGGCGGGCGGACGCGTCAAGCACATGACCCGCGCGATGAACGACGTCCTCGCCGAGTCGTTCGTCGACGTGCGGGCGAGCCTCGCGCGCGGGAAGTCGCGCGCGCTCGTCGCGTCGTCCCCGCGCCCCGCGCGCGGCGGGTTCACCTCTCCCGTGACGGCCGAGCTGCCCGACCTCGGGCTGCGGGTCGTCGCGTTCGGGGCGGCCTTCGCGGGGGCCGGCCTCGACCTCGGGACGCGGTTCCTGCTCGAGCAGCTCGACGCCGCGGGCCCGGACGGACGGGCGCCCGGCGGGACGGGTCCGCGCGACGTCGTCGACCTCGGGTGCGGGACGGGCGTGCTCGCCACGTGGGCGGCGCGGCGCTGGCCGGGGGCGCACGTCGTCGCGGCGGACCGCTCCGACGCGGCGGTGCGGTCGGCGGCGCTCACGGCGCGCGAGAACGGGGTCGGCGACCGCGTGCGCACGGTGCGCGACGACGCCGGCGCGACGCTCGCCGAGGCGAGCGCCGACGTCGTGCTGCTCAACCCGCCGTTCCACGACGGCGCCGCCCTGCGCACCGACGCGGCGCACCGCATGTTCGCGACGGCGGGGCGGGTCCTGCGGCCGGGCGGGGAGCTGTGGTGCGTGTGGAACTCGCACCTGCGCTACCGGCCGGCGCTGGAGCGCACGGTCGGGCCGACCACCCAGGTCGCGCGCGGCCCGCGCTTCACGGTGACCCGCTCGACGCGCCGCTGAGTGCGGGGTGTTCGTCGTCGGGACGGCTCCGCGGCGACGAACACCCGCACTCAGCAGGGAGGTGTCACTGGACGTCGACGACGTCCACGACGAAGACGAGCGTGTCCGTGCCCGCGATGCCGGCCTGCGGCACGCCGCGCTGGCCGTAGCCGTGCTCCGGCGGGATCGAGAGCAGCACGCGCGAGCCGACGTTCTGGCCGACGAGGCCCTTGTCCCAGCCGCCGATCACGGCGCCGACGCCGATCGGGAACGCGATCGTGTCGCCGCGGTCGTAGGAGTTGTCGAACACGTGCCCGCCCCACGTCTGGCCGAGGTAGTGCACGACGATGTTGCGCCCCGACGTGACGGCCGGGCCGTCGCCCTCGCTGAGCACGACGACCTGCAGACCGCTGGGCGCGTCCGTCTCCGGGAAGGTCAGCGTCGGCTTGTCGCCGAACGATCCGGAGGCGGTGGGAAGGGTGGGCTGGTCGGTCACGAGGGTGCCTCTCGTCGGGTGCAGGAAGCCCGCGCGGACGCGGGTCTCCCCACCCTACGCGGGGTCGCCCCGGCACGACGGGGACGACCACGGCCCGCGCCCTTGCCATCGCTGGCTAATGGTATTAGCCTAAGGGCTATGAACACGAGCCAGCGGCCAGCCCTGCACCACCTCGCCCGGGCCGAGGGGCGCCTCGCCTACACCGACGAGGGCACCGGCCCCCTCGTCGTCGCGTCGCCCGGCATGGGCGACCTGCGCGCCACCTACGACGACGTCGCCCCGCACCTCGTGGCCGCGGGCTACCGCGTCGTCGTCGTGGACCTGCGCGGCCACGGCGACAGCGACACCACGTTCTCCACCCACGGCGACGAGGCGACGGCGTCCGACTACGTCGCGCTCGTCGAGCACCTGGACGCGGGCCCCGCCGTCCTGCTGGGGAGCTCCATGGCGGCGTCGGCCGCCGTGGTCGCCGCAGCCGAGCGTCCCGACCTCGTGCGCGGGCTCGTCCTCCTCGACGGGTTCCTGCGCGAGCCGTCGTCGCCCGCGAAGCTCCGTGCGATGCGCGTCCTCTACCGCCTCGCGCTCGCCCTCCCGTGGGGGGCCGCGTTCTGGGCGTCGTTCTACGGGTCGCTGAACAAGGGCCGCACGCCCGCGCGCCTCGCGGCGCACCAGGCCGCGATCCGCGCCAACCTCGCCGAGCCCGGACGCCTGCGTTCCTTCCGCGACCTGACCCTCCAGCTCGACCACCGTGTGGTCGACCCCCGCGTCGCGCAGGTCCGCGCGCCCGCGCTCGCGATCTTCGGCGCGCTCGACCCCGACTACGCCGACCCGGCGGCCGAGGCCGCATGGGCGCAGGAGTCGCTCGGCGCGACCACCCTCGTCCTCCCCGAGGTGGGCCACTACCCCCAGCTCCAGGCGCCCGAGGAGGTCGTCGCCGCGACGCTCGCGTTCCTCGCGGACCTGCCGGACGACGCCGCGCGGCCGGGCGCGCGGCGCGGAGGGTCGCAGGGGTCGGAGGGCACCCGTGGCTAGGGCGGGGCTCTCCCACGCGGCGGTCGTGCGGATCGCCGTCGACCTCGTCGACGCGGGCGGCCCGACCGGGTTCGCCGACCTCACGCTCGCGAAGGTCGCCGCCCAGGCGGGCGTCGCGACGCCGAGCCTCTACAAGCACGTCGGGTCGCTCGCGGCCCTGCGGCGCGAGGTCGCCGTGGTGTCCGTCGAGGACTACACGCGCGCCCTCACCGACGCCACCGTCGGCCTCGCCGGGCCCGACGCCGTCGCGGCCCTCGCGCACGCGACCCGCCGCTACGCGCGCGCTCACCCGGGCCGGTACGCCGCGGTCCAGGTCGCGCCCGACCCGGACGACCCCGCCGACGCCACGCTCTCCGCGGCGGCCGGCCGCAGCGTCCAGGTCGTCGCCGCCGTGCTGCGCGGGTTCGACCTCCCCGAGGAGCGCACGATCGACGCGATCCGGTCCGTGCGCGCGAGCCTGCACGGGTTCGTCTCGCTCGAGCTCGGCGGCGGCTACCGGCTGCCCGACGACCTCGACCGCAGCTTCGACCTCCACGTCCGCTCGGTGCTCGCCGGCCTCGAGTCGCTCTCCGGCGGCTCCTGACGCCCCGCGCCGCAGACCGGCCCCGGCGAAGTCGCCCATCCGTCCAGCGCAACCACCCCGGAGGCTCCCGTGAGCTCGACCACCGCCACCGCGCCCGGCACGACCACGCCGTCGGCCTCGACCCGCACCCGACGCCTGACCGCCGCCGCGCTCGTCGCGGCGGGCGCCGGGTTCGTCCTGTTCCCCGTGCTGCGGCCGTGGCCGGACGAGGCGCGTCCGACCGCCGAGCTCGCGGCCGCGTTCGCGTCCGACCGCTGGGTCGTCGCGCACCTGTGCGGCATCCTCGCGATCGGACTGCTCGCGCCCGCTCTCCTGGGCCTGCGCTCGACCCTCGCCCCGGTCGCTCCGCGCCGCACGACCGCCCTGCTCGCGTCCGCGACCGGGCTGGCGTGGGCGGGAGGATTCCTCGCCGCGCTCTTCTTCGGCGCGGAGATGTTCGGCATCCAGGCGGTCGCCCGCGCCGCGACCGCCACGAGCGACCCCGCCGCGTCCGGGTTCCTCGCCGTCGCGACGGACCTGCGCACGGGACCGCTCGCGGTCACGCTCTTCGGTGCGGGGCTGCTCCTCCTGGCGGCGGGCGGCGCGCTGACCGCCGTCGCGCTCCGGCGCGTCGCGCGCTGGTGGCTCACCCTGCCGTTCGCCCTCGGCCTCGTCCTGCTGCTGCCGCAGTTCTGGGGCGGGCCGGGGCTGCGGGTCGCGCACGGCGTCCTGCTCGGCGCCGGTTGCGCGCTCCTCGCAGTCGTGGCGCTCCGCCAACCACGCCCCTGACCGCTCCCGAGAACGACCCCGATCGCTGCCGAGCACGACATGGGTGTCGTTATCCCACGGATAACGGCACCCATGTCGTGTTCGGCCAGTGCCGGGGAGCGTCAGCGGGCGGCGACGAAGCCCAGGAGGTCGTGCCGGGTGAGGACGCCTACCGGGTCGCCGTCCTCCACCACGAGGAGCGCGTCGGCGTCGTGCAGCGCGGCGCGCACCGCCTCGACGCCCTCGCCCGCGCCGATGAGCGGGAAGCGGGGCTCCATGTGCTGGTCGACGCGGTCGGCGAGCGAGGCGCGGCCCGAGAACACGGCGTCGAGCAGCTCCCGCTCGCTCACCGACCCCGCGACCTCGCCGCTCTTCACCGGCGGCTCGGCGCCCACGACGGGCATCTGGGAGACGCCGTACTCGCGCAGGATCTCGATGGCGTCGCGGACCGTCTCGCTCGGGTGCGTGTGCACGAGGTCGGGCAGACGTCCGTCCTTGGCGCGCAGCACGTCGCCCGCGGTCACACCCTCCTCGTCGGGCAGGAACCCGTAGGACCGCATCCACGCGTCGTTGAAGATCTTCGAGAGGTAGCCGCGCCCGCTGTCCGGCAGCAGGACGACGATCACGGCCCGCGCCGCCGCCTCCGGGTCCTCCTCCTCGAGCCGGCGCGCGAGCCGCAGCGTCGCCTCGACCGCCATGCCGCACGACCCGCCCACGAGCAGGCCCTCCTCGCGCGCGAGGCGCCGCGTCATCGCGAACGAGTCGGCGTCCGACACGGCGATGACCTCGTCGGGGACCGACGGGTCGTACGCGGCCGGCCAGAAGTCCTCGCCCACGCCCTCGACGAGGTACGGCCGCCCGTCGCCCCCGGAGTACACCGAGCCCGCCGGGTCGGCGCCCACGACGCGCACGCGACCGCCGTCGGCCTCCGCGCGGTCCGCCGAGACGTCCTTGAGGTAGCGCCCGGTGCCCGTGATGGTGCCGCCCGTGCCGACGCCCGCGACGAAGTGGGTCACGCGGCCGTCGGTGTCCGCCCAGACCTCGGGGCCGGTGGACTCGTAGTGCGACGCCGGGCCGTTCGGGTTCGCGTACTGGTTCGGCTTCCACGCGCCCGGGATCTCGCGGACCAGCCGGTCGGAGACCGAGTAGTAGGAGTCCGGGTGGTCGGGCGCGACGGCGGTCGGCGTCACGACGACGCGCGCGCCGTACGCGCGCAGCACGTCGCGCTTGTCCTGGCTCACCTTGTCGGGGCACACGAACACGCAGTCGTACCCCTTGCGCTGCGCGACGAGCGCGAGGCCGACGCCCGTGTTGCCGGACGTGGGCTCGACGATCGTGCCGCCCGGGGCCAGCTCGCCCGACGCCTCCGCGGCCTCGACCATCTTCAGCGCGATGCGGTCCTTCACCGAGCCGCCGGGGTTCACGTACTCGACCTTGGCGAGGATCGTCGCGCTGAGGCCTTCGGTGACACGGGACAGCCGGACGAGCGGGGTACCGCCGACGAGCTCGGACACGTGCTCTGCGTATCTCATGCCCCGATCATCCCCGATCCGCGCGGTACGCGTACGTCGTGCGGCCCTCCGGCAGCACGACGGCGGGAATTTCCGTACGGTGTACAGCGTTGAGCCCTCCGACCGCCCCGACCGAGAGGTGACCTGTGCCCGAGACGACCACCGCCGCCCCGCAGCCGACCGCCCCCGCGACGACGCTCCCCGACCTGCCCGACATCGTCGCCCAGGCCGAGCGCCTCGTCGCGCTCGGCGTCCATGAGATCGCCGGCCTGACGCCCGACGCGTTCCGCACCGCCGCGGCCGGTCTCGCTGCCACCGCACCCGCCGGGGCGCTGCTCGTCGTCGACCGGAGGCTCGCGCCGCCGTCGGCCCTCGCACCCCTGCTGCGGCTCCCGGCGCGCGACGGCGAGAAGGAGGGCTTCGTCGTCGTCGACATGACGGACGTCGACCGGTTCGCGCCGATCGACGGCGTCGAGGTCCCCGACGGCCCGCTCTACCTCGTAGCCGGTCCGGACCGCGGCGACGACCTGGCGAACTGGTCGCCGGACGAGGCGCTGCCCGAGCTCACGGCCCGCGGGCGCACGCCCATGCTGCTGCACGAGGGCATCCACTGGGCGCTCCAGGCCCCGAGCGTCCTCACGCGCAACCTCTGCTACATGACCATCGGGTCGCGCCTGCGCAAGCCCGACGGCCGCCTCGACGCCCGCACCCCGGCGCTGTGGATCTCGAACGGCACGGGCCGCGACGGTCGCGAGCGGCGCGGCGCCCCGAAGGTCGGCTGGTGCTGGGCGGGCAACCGCCACACCTGGCTCGGCTTCGCCTCGACGACGGGCCGCCTCCCCGCCTGACGCAGCCTGCGCGTGTGAGCAGGGAATGGGCCCGGTTCTCGGTCGAGAACCGGGCCCATTCCCTGCCCACGACGACGGGCGCTCAGCCGAAGAAGCCCAGGAGGGCGACGAGGACCACGACGACGCCGAGCACGACGACGAGGAGCGGCCGGTCGGACGCCTCGCGCGCGGTGAGGCGACCCAGCCCGGCCCCGATCGCGGCCGTGACACCGACGACGGCGGCCGCGCCCGCGACCAGCGCTCCCCCGCCGCTCGCGCCGGCGTCGGCGAGCTGCCGCGCGAGGCCGCCGGCGAGCAGCGACCCCCACAGCGCGCCCGCGACGAGGCCGAGCGCGGCGAACACCAGCGCGGCCCGGCGCTCGGACGCGTCGCGCGTGATCCGGGTGCCGAGCCAGGCCACCGCGGCGCCCGCGGTCGGGACGCTGAGCAGGATGAGGAGCGCCGCGAACGCGAGCCACACGGGCGGGGCGCCGGAGACGACCATGTAGAGGACCTGGACGCCGAGCATCGCCGCCGCGGCGACGACGAGGCCGGCGAGAAAGACCGGCACCCGCGGCGGGAGGTCCGCCGCGGGTGCCGGTTCACGGGTGCTGCGCGCCACCGTCAGTCGCTGCTCTGCAGGATCGCGAAGAGGCGCAGGAACTCGAGGTAGAGCCAGATCAGCGTGACGAGCAGGCCGAACGCCGCCGACCACGCGAACTTGGCGGGCACGCCGCCCTCGACACCGCGCTTGATCGAGTCGAAGTCGACGATGAGCGACGCGGCGGCCAGGCCGACCCCGAGGAGGCTGGCGATGATGCCCCAGCCGCTGTACAGGCCCCAGCCGCCCAGGACGCCCGTCATGATGAGGACGACGTTCACCAGCGAGAAGACCAGGTAGCCGACCATCGCGATGAGCAGCCAGCGCATGAACTTCGGCGTGACGCGCACGCGGCCGGACTTGAACAGGAACAGGGCGGCGGCGAACGTCGCGACCGTGGCCACGACGGCCGACGGCACGACGCCGTTCCACGCCGTCTCGTAGAAGCGGCTGATGCCGCCGAGGAACAGGCCCTGCGCGACCGTGTACAGCACGATGAGCGCGGGGCTCGGGTTCCGCTTGAACGAGTTCACCAGGCCGAGCACGAGGCCGACGACCGCACCGACGATCCACAGCGCCGGCATCTGCGGCGTGACCATCCACGAGCCCGCACCGACCACGACGAGGAGGGCGAGCAGACCGCCCGTCTTCATGATGACGTCGTCGTAGGTCAGGCGCTTGGTGTCCGCGGTCGTCGCCGACGGCGCGTTGTACATCGCGTCGAGCGACGCGGCGTCGGCGGTCTGGGCGCCGTACGCGCCCCACTGCGCACCCTGCTGCGGCGGCGTGCCGTAGGCGGGGCCCTGGCCCTGCGGGGGCGGGCTCCCGTAGGCGGGTCCGGCCTGCGTGGCCGCCCCACCGCGCTGGTTCTTCGGATCCCCGAAGACCGCGCTGTTGTTGAAGACGGGGTTGCTCATGAGCTCCTCCTGGTCGCGGCGTCCACTACCTCTCAGCGGGCCTCGTCATCGGCGTCTCGCCTCGAGTCGGGTGTCGCTGGCCTGTGTTCATCCTAGGGAACGTGCGAGCCGTGGCCACTGTTCCCGCCGGTTTCTCACCGGTTTTCGCCCCTGCGAGCGCGAAGTCCCGACCAGCGGACCATCCCGCGCGGCGTGACGTACGCCGCGCGGCGTACGTCGCCCGGCCCACGCCCCGGGCAAGATACGTCGCACGGGGGCTGTCCGACGTCGTCCACGTCCCTAGGCTCGTGACGTACCTCGCGGTGAGGCCCCCGGTCGGACCCGGTGCGACCCCCGCCCGCGAGCACCAGAACCATCCCGGACGAACGACCCTCGGAGGGGCGAAGTCATGATCGAAGCACGCGGCCTGACCAAGCGGTACGGGCCCAAGACCGCGGTGGACGGCATCTCGTTCACCGTGCGTCCCGGGACCGTCACCGGCTTCCTCGGCCCCAACGGCGCCGGCAAGTCCACGACCATGCGCATGATCATGGGTCTGGACCGCCCGACCGCGGGGCACGTCACCGTCAACGGGCGCCCGTACGCGCAGCACCGCTCCCCCCTCACCGAGGTGGGCGCGCTGCTCGACGCCAAGGCCGTCCACACCGGGCGCACCGCCTACAACCACCTCCTCGCGATGGCCGCGACGCACGGCATCCCCACCAAGCGCGTGGACGAGGTCATCGACATGACCGGCCTGCAGTCGGTCGCGAAGAAGCGCGTCGGCGGCTTCTCGCTCGGCATGGGCCAGCGCCTGGGCATCGCGTCCGCGCTGCTCGGCGACCCCAAGACGCTCATCCTCGACGAGCCGGTCAACGGCCTCGACCCCGAGGGCGTCCTGTGGGTGCGCAACCTCGCCCGGTACCTCGCGTCGGAGGGCCGCACGGTCTTCCTGTCGAGCCACCTCATGAGCGAGGTCGCCCTCACGGCGGACCACATCATCGTCATCGGCAAGGGCCGCATCATCGCGGACGCCCCGGTGAGCGACATCGTCAACGGCACCCAGCAGCGCACGGTCCGCGTCCGCACGCCGCACGCCACGCAGCTCGCCGAGATCCTCACGAGCGACGGCGCGACCGTCACGAGCGACGAGCCGAGCCTGCTCGTGGTCACCGGCGCGGACGCGCCCGGGATCGGCGAGCTCGCCGCCGCGAAGGGCTTCGTCCTGCACGAGCTCACGCCCGTCACGTCGACGCTCGAGGACGCCTACATGGCCCTCACGGCCGACTCCGTCGAGTACCAGACCGAGTCCGCGCAGATCCACATCGGCCACGGCGCGGCGGGTGCGCCCGCGGACGCACCGGCCCCCACCGACTCCCTCGAAGGAGCGCAGCGATGAGCGCCACGACCCTCGCCCCGGGCGCCACCAGCCCGACGGCGTCCCGCACGTCCCCGTACCGCCTCACCTTCGGCCACGTGCTGCGCTCGGAGTGGATCAAGTTCCGCTCGCTGCGCTCCACGTGGTGGACGCTCGGCATCACCGTCGCGGTCATGGTGGGTTTCTCCCTCATGTTCGCGGCCGTCATGACCTCGATGGACTCCGCGGGCGTCTCGCCCGAGGAGGCGGGGATGGGCTCGACCGACGGCGTCGGCGTCATGGTGATCACGGTCGGCTACTCGTTCGCCCAGCTCGCCGTCGCGGTGCTCGGCGCGCTCACCGTCACCGGCGAGTACTCCACGGGCATGATCCGCTCCACGCTCTCCGCCGTCCCGCGCCGCACGCCCGCGCTCGCGGCGAAGATGATCGTCGTGGGCATCGTCACGGCCGTCTCGACCGTCGTGGCCGTGGGGCTGTCCTACCTCGTCACCTACCCGATCCTGTCGGGCAAGGACATGACGGTCGACTTCTCGTCCGCCGACGACCAGCGCGCCCTGATCGGCGTCGTGCTGTACCTCACCGCCGTCGCGCTGTTCTCCGTCGCGGTCGGCGTCCTGCTCCGCAGCTCCGCGGGCGCGATCTTCACGCTCGTCGCCGTGTTCTTCGTCCTCTCGATGGTGCTCAACATCGTCATGGGCGTCACGGGGGCCGACTGGGTCCAGACCCTCATGAACTCGCTGCCCGCGTCCGCGGGCGAGCAGGTCGTGCTCGGCGGCGGGATGTCGTCCCCCGACGCGATCGGCCCGTGGCCCGGCTTCGCGGTCCTCGCCGGCTGGACCGCGGCGCTCACCGTCGCCGCGGCGGTCGTGCTCAAGCGCCGGGACGCGTGACCTCCCGGCCTACCACCCCGCCGACGCCGGACGAGCAGCCCGCTCGTCCGGCGTCGGCCGTGGCGCGCCCGGACGCCGTCTCGGCGAGCGCGCCGGGGACGGCGCCCCTGCCGATGCGGCCCGCGCCAGAGCCCTTCACCGAGCTCGACGCGCGGCGCCTCGGCCCGGTGCGCCGCTACTTCGCCCGCCGCCCGGTCGTCATGGACTGGGTCATCGTCGCGGTGTTCGTCGTGCCGGGCGTGCTCTACGCGCTCTTCGCGGAGCAGCCCCGCGGCTCGACCCCGCTGTCGCTCGTCTTCTTCCTCCTCGGCGGGGCGCTCCTGTACTGGCGCCGCCGCCGACCCGTCACCGTCGCGCTCGGCCTCACCGTCCTCGGCGTCCTCGCCATCGCGGTCACCGGCGACACCGCCGGCTTCGAGGTCGCGGCCATGTTCGCGGTCTACGCCGTCGCCGCCTCGCGGCCGTCGCGCATCGCGTGGCCGGTCCTCGCCATCGTCGTCCTCGCCCTGTCCGGCGCGACGCTCCTCTGGTACGACATCGTCACGACCGCCGACGGGGAGATCCTGCGCCAGAGCGTCGAGCCCGGCCGCGCGACCGTTGACCGCGTCGTCGGCATCCTCGTCACGACCATCCTCTGCCTGGTCGCCCTCGCGATCGGCACCAACGTGCGCGCCCGTCGGCAGCACGTGTCCGACCTCGTCGAGCGCGCCAACTCCATCGCGCGCGACCGCGACCAGCAGGCCCAGCTCGCCGCGGCCGCCGAGCGCACGCGCATCGCGCGCGAGATGCACGACGTCGTCGCGCACTCCCTCACGGTGATGGTCGCCCTCGCGGACGGCGCCAAGGCGTCGGGCCCCAAGAACCCCGAGCTCGCGGGGCACGCCCTCGACGAGCTCACCGCGACCGGGCGCGCCGCGCTCGCCGACATGCGGCGCGTGCTCGGCGTCCTGCGCGAGCCCGGCGGCGAGCAGACCGTGCCCCTCGCCCCGGCGCACGAGACGCCCGAGCTCGAGGAGATCGTCGAGCGCTTCCGGACCGCCGGTCTGCCCGTCCGGCTCGTGCGCTCCGGCCCGCAGCCGACGCCCGGGCCGGCGCTGCGCCAGACCGCGCACCGCATCGTCCAGGAGTCCCTGACGAACGTGCTGCGCTACGCGCCGCTGTCCCCCATGGTCCTCGTCGAGGTCTCCCGCCGCGCCGAGCCCGGCGCGGACTGGCTCGAGCTGCGGGTCGTCAACCAGGCGGGGCGCCGGCCCGGCGAGGGCGCGAGCGTCGACGAGCGCGGCCTCCCGCCGTCCGTCGCGGAGCAGCACCCGCCCGGCGTCCCGGTCGGGACGGGCCGCGGCGTCATCGGGATGCGGGAGAGGGCGGCCGTGTACGGCGGTACGGTGTCGGCGGGGCCGAGCGGGACCGGCTGGGAGGTGCGGGCGAGCCTGCGCCTCGACCTCGACCCCGGCCGGGAGACCGGCGCACGCGACGACGGACGGGAACGCACATGACGGACAGCGGCGCACCGACCCGGGTGCTGCTCGTCGACGACCAGGCGCTGCTGCGCATGGGCTTCCGCATGATCCTCGCCGCCGAGGACGACATCGAGGTCGTCGGCGAGGCCGGCGACGGCGAGACCGGGATCGCGCAGGCCGCCGCCCTGCGCCCCGACGTCGTGCTCATGGACGTCCGCATGCCCGGCACCAACGGCATCGAGGCGACCGAGCGCATCGTCGCGGCCCAGCCGGAGTCGCGGGTCATCATCCTCACGACGTTCGACCTCGACGAGTACGCGTTCGCCGCCCTGCGCGCCGGCGCGAGCGGGTTCCTGCTCAAGGACGCCAAGCCGGGCGAGCTCGTCGGGGCGATCCGCGCCGTCGCGAGCGGCGACGCCGCGGTGTCCCCGCGCATCACGCGCCGCATGCTCGAGATGTTCTCCGGGCAGCTCCCCCAGGACGGGACGGTCGCTCCCGCGCCGAGCCAGACCGGCCTGCACGACCCCCGCCTCGCCGAGCTCACGGCGCGCGAGCTCGAGGTCTTCGAGGCGCTCGGCGAGGGTCTGACGAACGCCGAGATCGCCGAGCGCTTCGTCCTGTCCGAGGCGACCGTCAAGACCCACGTCGGCCGCGTCCTCGGCAAGCTCGGGCTCCGCGACCGCGTCCAGGCCGTCGTCCTCGCCTACGAGACGGGCGTGGCCCGCCCCTCCTGAGGTCGTCCGCCCGCCGAGGTAGAGCCCTGGTCCGCCCAGGTAGAGCCCTGGTTTCGTGCCCGAC
>NZ_JBGNYC010000058.1:0-25647 GCF_051844275.1 Cellulosimicrobium sp. CpK407 | reverse complement strand
GGCACCTCACCCGCCCGTACGCCTCGGCACCCGTGCCGTAGCCCGCGCAGACCCCGCCGTCCCGACCCGGGACCGGACCACGAAGGAGGCCGCCCATGGGCGCGGCGATCGGTCAGTCCCTCCCCGTCGCGGTGGGCGTGCTCATCAGCCCGCTGCCGATCGTCGCGGTCGTGCTCATGCTCGTGAGCGGCCGGGCGAAGGCGAACGCGTTCGCGTTCCTCGTCGGGTGGTTCGTCGCGGTCGGCGCGGTGACGCTGCTCGTCGCGACGCTCGCCGGGGCCGCCACGCCGGACGACGACGGCCCGCCGCTGTGGGCCGCGATCCTCAAGATCGTCCTGGGCGTCCTGCTGCTCCTCCTCGCGGTGAAGCAGTGGCGCGGACGTCCGCGCGCCGGGGTCGAGCCGCCGGCCCCTCGGTGGATGGCGGCGATCGACGCGTTCACGCCCGTGAAGGCCGCCGGCCTCGCGATCCTGCTGGGCGCGGTCAACCCCAAGAACCTGCTGCTCGTCGTCTCCGGCGGCGCAGCCATCGCGTCGGCCGCACCCGACGACACGAACGCGCAGGTCGTCGCCGCGGTCGTGTTCGCCCTCGTCGCGAGCGTCGGCGTCGCGACGCCGGTCTTCATCTACCTGTTCATGGGCTCCCGGGCCGCGTCGATGCTCGACGAGCTCAAGGCCTGGATGATCCACAACAACGCGGTCATCATGGCCGTCCTCCTGCTCGTCCTGGGCGCCAAGATGCTCGGCGACGGCATCGCGGCGCTCTGAGAGTCCCCGACCAGCACGCACCCGGTGCCTGGCGCCGGCTTCCCGAGGAGAGTGAGCATGGCCAAGCAGTTCCAGGGAAAGATCGAGCTCGACGTCCGCGACTCCGTGGCGGACTGGGACGCGTTCCTGCCGGACAAGGCGCCCGCGGGCGCCCCGAACGTGCTCGTGGTCCTGTACGACGACACGGGCATGGCGTCGTGGTCGCCGTACGGCGGCAGGATCAACATGCCGACCATGGACCGGCTCGCGCAGAACGGGCTGACGTACTCGCAGTGGCACACCACCGCGCTGTGCTCCCCGACCCGGTCGACGTTCCTCACCGGGCGCAACCACCACCTCAACGGCTTCGCGACGATCTCGGAGTCGTCAACGGGGTTCCCCGGGTACAACTCCCACATCCCCGACTCGAACGCGACCATGGCGACGGTCCTGCGCGACGCCGGGTGGGCGACCTTCTGGGTCGGGAAGAACCACAACGTGCCGATCGACGAGTGGACCGCCGGGGCCTCGAAGAAGCACTGGCCTCTCGCGCAGGGCTACGACCGCTTCTACGGCTTCATCGGCGGCGAGACCAACAACTGGTACCCGTCGCTCGCGGAGGACAACCACTACATCGACCAGCCCTACCTGCCCGAGGACGGCTACCACCTCTCGCGCGACCTGGCCGACCAGGCGCTGCGGATGATCCGGGACGTCAAGCAGACCGAGCCCGACAAGCCCTGGTACCTCTGGTTCTGCCCCGGTGCGAACCACGCGCCGCACCACGCGCCGCAGGAGTACATCGACCGGTACAAGGGGAAGTTCGACGACGGCTACGAGGCCTACCGTGAGTGGGTGCTCGCGCGCATGATCGAGCGCGGCATCCTCCCCGAGGGCACCGAGCTGCCCCCGCTCAACCCCATGCCCGACGGCACGTTCTCCGAGACGGACCGCGTGCGGCCATGGGACGAGCTGAGCGACGACGAGAAGCACATGTTCAGCCGCATGGCGGAGGTGTTCGCGGGCTTCAGCGAGTACACCGACGCGCAGGTCGGGCGGATCGTCGACTACCTCGAGGAGTCGGGACAGCTCGAGAACACGCTCATCATCTACTGCGCCGACAACGGCGCGTCCGGCGAGGGCAGCCCGAACGGGTCCGTCAACGAGGGCAAGATCTTCGGCGGCTACCCGGACGACGAGGCGGAGAACCTGCGGCTCGTGGACAAGCTCGGCAGCCCGGACACGTACAACCACTACCCGACGGGCTGGGCGGCCGCGTTCTCGACCCCGTACAAGATGTTCAAGCGCTACACCTACCAGGGTGGCGTCGCCGACCCGCTCGTCATCCACTGGCCCGCCGGCATCGCGGCTCGCGGCGAGGTCCGCCACCAGTACCACCACTCGACCGACATCGTGCCGACGATCCTCGAGGCCTGTGGCGTCACGTTCCCGGACACGTACAACGGCGTGGAGCAGACCCCGCTGTCCGGGGTGTCCATGGTGCCGTCGTTCGACGCCGCGCCCGACGCCCCGACGAACAAGGTGACCCAGTACTACGAGATGTTCGGGCAGCGTGGCCTCTGGCACCGTGGGTGGAAGGCGGTCACCGTGCACGGACCGGTGAGCGGCAAGGGCCACTTCGACGAGGACGTGTGGGAGCTGTACCACACCGAGGTCGACCGGTCCGAGGCGCACGACCTGGCCGCCGAGCACCCCGAGAAGCTCGAGGAGCTCAAGGCGCTGTGGATGGAGGAGGCGAAGAAGAACGCCGTCCTCCCGCTCAACGACCTCCAGATCATCGGCAACCCGAAGGACTTCGAGACGTTCGTCGGCATGGAGTTCCACCAGCCCGCGCCGCCGTCGGGGCGGTTCGTGTACTACCCGGGGACGAGCGAGGTGCCCGAGCGCTCCGCGGCGAACACGCACGGGGTCTCCTACAAGATCGCCGCCGAGGTCGAGCTCACGCCGGAGAGCCAGGGCGTGATCTTCGCCCACGGCTCGCGGTTCGGCGGCCACGCGCTCGTCGTGAAGGACGGGCAGGTGCACTACGTCTACAACTTCCTCGGCATCCCGCCCGAGGACCGGATCTCCGCGCCGGTCCCGACGAGCGGCCGGCACATCATCGGCGTCGAGTTCACCAAGGAGGGCATGGGCAAGTACCGCGAGGGCGAGGGCCCGCTGAAGCTCTTCATCGACGACCAGCAGGTCGGCGAGCAGCGGATCCGCACCGTCCTCGGGCACTTCTCGCTCTGCGGCGAAGGGCTGACGATCGGCCGCGACAGCGCGGACCCGGTCTCGTCGTTGTACGGGTACGGGTTCGACTTCACGGGCGGCGAGATCGCCCAGGTCGTGTTCGACGTCGCGGACGACGCGTACCTCGACCTCGAGGCGCACCTGGCCGCGGCGATGGCGCGCGACTGACCGTCGCGATGACCCGACCCCTGCCGTCCTGGGCCGACGGCCCCGCCCGCGACGCGATCCTCGCGTTCGTCGAGGCGGTGGCCGTCGGCCCGGACGCGCTGCGCCCGGAGGAGCGGGTCGCCGTCTTCGACAACGACGGCACGCTCTGGACGGAGAAGCCCATGCCCACGCAGCTCCACTTCATCGTGGAGCAGTGGAAGGCGGCGGCGGAGGCCGACCCGACGCTCGCCGACCGCCAGCCGTACCGCGCGGCCGTCAGCGGGGACCTGGCGTGGCTCGGTGCGGCCGTGGACAAGCACTACGCGGGGGACGACACCGACCTGAAGGTCATGGTCGGCGCGATCCTCGCGTCCACGGCGCACGAGAGCGTGGAGGACTACCACGCGGCCGTCGCGTCGTTCTACGCCCGCGCGAAGCACCTCACGCTCGGTCGCCCCTACGCCGACGCCGTCTACCAGCCGATGGTGGAGCTGCTGCGCCATCTCGAGGCGCACGGCTTCGCGTGCTACGTCGTGTCCGGGGGAGACCGCGACTTCATGCGGCCCATGACGCTCGACTACTACGGCATCCCGCCGGAGCGCGTCGTGGGGTCGGCGCTCGGTCTCGCGTACGACGCGGGCACGAACCAGGTGCGCTACGGCACCACGTTCGACTACCTCGACGACGGCCCCCTCAAGCCGGTCCGCATCTGGTCGCGCGTCGGCCGCCGCCCCGTCCTGGCCGCCGGGAACTCGAACGGCGACGTGGACATGCTCCGGTTCGTCCAGGGCAACCCGCGCAGCCTCAGCCTCCTCGTGCACCACGACGACGACACCGGTCGCGGTGACGTGCCGTACGACGCCGGCGCCGAGCAGGCGCTGTCCGCCGCGGCCGACCACGGCTTCACGGTCGTGAGCGTCCGGGACGACTGGACCCGCGTCTTCCCGACCGAGGACGCGTGAGCGACGGCGCCCCGGCGCGCGACCGGGCGAGCCAGGGGCCGACCCTGCTGCCCACGCTGCGCGGGTACCGGCGCGCGTGGGCGCGCCGCGACGCCGTCGCGGGGCTGTCGGCGGGAGCCGTCGTCGTGCCGCAGGCCATGGCGTACGCGACGATCGCCGGCCTGCCCGTGGAGTTCGGCCTGTACACGTGCATGGTCCCGACGGTCGTGTACGCGCTGCTCGGCGGGTCGCGCGCCCTGAGCATGAGCACGACGTCGACCATCGCCACCCTGTCCGCGTCCACGCTGCTCGCGGCCGGGGTCGCGGCGGGCAGCGACGACCCGGCGCGCGCGGTCTGCACGCTCGCCCTGCTCGTGGGGGCGCTCCTCGTCCTCGCGCGCGTGCTGCGCCTCGGTTCCCTCGTCGAGAACATCTCGCGGGCCGTCCTCGTCGGGATCAAGGCCGGCGTCGGGGCGACGGTGGCCGTCGGCCAGCTCCCGAAGCTGCTGGGCGTGCCCGCCGACCCCGACGCGACGGGGTTCTTCGGGGTCCTGACGTCCGCGCTCTCCCAGGTCGGCGACGCCAACTTGCCGACCGTCCTGCTCGCCCTCGGCAGCATCGCGGTGCTCGTCGTGCTCGGGCGGGTCGCGCCGCGGGTCCCCGCGCCGCTCGTCGTCGTCGCGGCGGGGATCCTGCTCGTCGCGGTCGCCGGGATCGACCGGTCCGGGGTCGCCGTCATCGACCCCGTGCCGTCGGGCCTGCCGCTGCCCGTCCTGCCGGACCTGTCGCTCGTGGGCGCGATGCTCCCCGGGGCGGCGGCCATCGCCGTCATGGCGTTCCTCGAGACCGTGTCCGTGGGCCGCGGCGTCCGTCGCCCGGACGAGCCCCAGATCGACCCCGACACGGAGCTCCTCGCGAACGGCCTCGCCGCCGTGGCCGGCGCGTTCTTCCGCGCGATGCCGCCCGCGGGCGGGTTCTCCCAGACCGCGGTGAGCCTGCGCGCCGGGGCGCGCACGCAGGCGTCGGGCCTCGTGACGGCGGCGCTCGCGGTGCTGGTCGCGCTCTTCCTCGCGCCCGTCCTCGACGACCTGCCGCAGGCGACGCTCGGCGCGATGGTCGTGGTCGCGACGGTGAGCCTCATCCAGGTGGGCGAGTTCGTCGAGCTGTGGCGAATCAACCGGGTCGAGCTCGCGTGCGCGGTGGTGACGGCCGCGATCGGACTCGTGGCGGGCCTGCTGCCCGCGGTGGGGGTCGGGGTCGTGATGACGCTGGTCCTGGTGCTCCGCGAGGCGGACCAGCCACGCGCCGTCGAGCTGGCGCGCTCGCCCGACGGCGGGTGGACGTACGCGGACCGGGCCGGGGCGGTGCGGGCGCCGGGCGCGCTGGTCCTGCACCTCGAGGGCGGCCTGTACACCGCGAACACGCGCGCCACGGTCGAGGCCGTCTTGGCCAGGGCGCGGTCCGAGGACCCGACCCCGCGCGTCGTGGCGCTGGAGATGGAGTCGCAGCGGCTCGTGACGTCCACCGTCCTCGACGGCCTCGCGGACCTGGACCGCCAGCTCGCGGGCGCGGGCGCGGCGCTGTACCTGGTCCGGGTCCCGGCCGCGGCGCGCGAGGGGGCGGGCGCGTCGGGCTGGTTCCGCGGGCTGGTGGACGACGGGCGCGTCGTCCCCAGCGTCGACGCCGCCCTGACCCACGCCGGGGTGCCGGTCCCCTGACCCGGGTCCCGCGAGTCGAGCGGACGATGTCGAGACCTACTATCTTGCGACGCAAGGTATCTGGTAGCGTGCAACGCATGGTACCGACGCCTGACATGGTCCTCACCCAGCTCCGCAAGGGCGTGGTGGAGTACTGCGTCCTGGCGTGCCTGCGCGAGGCGCCGGCGTACGGTCTCGAGCTCGTCGAACGGCTCGGGGCGCGGGGAGTGCTGCTGACGAGCGACGGCACGCTCTACCCGCTCCTGTCACGCATGCGCCAGCAGGGCTGGGTCACGACCGAGCTGGCCGCCTCGCCGCTGGGGCCACCACGGCGGTACTACGAGCTCACACCAGAGGGAAGTGCCGCGCTCGGGGTCTTCGCCGACACCTGGGCCCGCTTCTCCGCCGACGTCGACGCCACCCTGGAGGCACGATGACCCACCCGTTCCCCCCGCTGGTCGAGGCCTATCTCGCCGATCTCGACCGTGCGCTCGAAGGCGCCGATCCGCGTGAACGGTCCGAGACGCTGGCCGCCGTGCGCGAGCACACCCGCGAGGCGCTCGCCCTCCGCGGGAGCGACGACGACGCCGTGCGCCACCTGCTCGAGGAGCTCGGACCGGTCGACTCCATCGCGGCCGCGGCCGGCACGCCCGCACCGGCCCCGGCGTCGGGCCCGCCGCTCGCCGACACGCTGCTGGTCGCCCTGAGCGTCGTGAGCCTGGTGCTCTTCATCGTGCCGCTGTTCGCCGTCGGCACCGTCGTGTGGGCGGGCGCCCGGCTCCGCGCCGCCGCCGGCGACCGCTCGCGGCAGAAGACCGCGCTCGTGATCGGAGTCGTCGCGCTCGTCGCGTTCCTCGCGGTCCTCGTCTCCCACTACGTGGCGACGGCCTAGCACCCCGTGCGTGGGGGCGGCCGGGACCGCGCGGGACGGCCGTCCTCAGTCGATGCCCTCGGCGTGGCGCTCGTCGACCGTGCGCTCGGCCTCCAGGGCGGCCTCGCGGTTCTTGCGACGACGCCGCGCGGTGCCGCCCTCCCCGTCGCGGCCCTTCCCCTTGTGCGGGTGGTGGCCCTCGGCGTCGGGGTCGTGCAGCATGTGCGACTCGATGAGCTCGTGCCGCTGGAGGTAGGTGTTCGCGACCGCCTGGATCGTCGCGGCGATCGGCAGCGCGAGGAACGCGCCCAGCGCCCCGAACACCGCACCGAACGCGAGCACGACGACGAAGCTCACCGCCGGGTTCATCTCCAGCGCGCGGGCGGAGACCTTGGGGGAGAAGTAGAGGTTCTCGAGCTGCTGGTAGCCGATGATGAAGGCGAGCACGCCGAGCGCCTGCGGCAGGCCCTGGGACGTGAGCGCGACCGCGACGGGCAGGGCGCCGCCGATGTACGTGCCGATCGTGGGCACGAACTGCGAGACGACGCCCGTGAACACCGCGAGGGGGAGCGCGTACGGGGTCTGGAGGATCAGCAGGAACACGAACGTGAAGACGCTCGACAGCGCGGCGAGGACGATGCGCGAGTTGATGAAGTCGGAGACCTTGACCTGGGTGATCTCCCAGAGCCGCAGCACCTCCTCCTGGCGGTTGGGGGTGAGCCAGCGGCACACGGCCGCGCGGAACTTGGGCCCGGCCGCGAGCAGGTAGTAGGTGACGAGCATGATCGTCAGCGAGGCGAAGATCCCGCCGACGATCGTCGTGGTGACGACGAGCGCGCCGGAGGCGACGTCGTCGCCGAAGTCGTTGATGACCTGCTTGATGAGGTCGTCCGAGTCCGGGATGACCACGTCGAAGCGCTCCGCGACGAGGTCCTGGATGCTCGCGTACAGGTCCGGGAGCGACTGGACGAGCTGGACGAGCTGCTGGACGAACAGGTTCCCGAAGAGCGCGAGCACCACGAGGATCGTCAGGAGCGAGCCGATCAGGGCCACCGCGGCCGCCGCGCCGCGGCGCCAGCCGTGGCGGACCAGCCACACCACGATCGGCTCCAGGGCGAGCGCGACGAAGAACGCGATGAGGATGTTGACGCCCAGCGCCTTGAGCTGGCCCAGCGCGTACCACGCGAAGATCCCGACGAAGACGGCGACGACGGCCATCGCGAGCGCGCGCGGGACCCACCGCGGCGGGCGCCGGGAGTCGTGCTGGACGGGGCGCGTGCCGGCGTCGGGCACGCCCGACCACGGGTCCTCGGCGGGCGTCGGCGTCGTCATGTCCCGAACCTAGTGGCGGCGGTGGGGGCGGGCCCGGCGGGCGCGCCGTCGCTTCCGGATGCCGAACCTCCCGACCGGTGCCACGATCGACGCGCACGCTCGTCCGCTCGTCTCGCTCCGACCACGGTCGGCACCTCAGGAGGACTCGCATGGCACGCTCGTCGCAGGTGACGGCCTGGGTCGGTTGGGTCTGGTTCGCCGGGATCGTCCTCGTGACGATCGGTTTCTTCAACGCGATCAGCGGTCTGGTCGCCGTGTTCTCCCCGAACAGCCTCGTCGGCGTGACCGACGCCGGGATCGTCGTCCTCGACGTGTCCACGTGGGGCTGGATCCACCTCGTCATCGGGGTGCTGCTCGTCCTCACCGGCTTCGCCCTGCTCTCGGGCAGGGGCTGGGCGCGCATGGTCGCCATCGTCCTGGTGGTGCTCAACGCGATCGCCCAGTTCACGACGCTGCAGGTGACGCCGTGGTGGTCGCTGATCACGATCGTGCTCGACGTCTTCGTCCTGTGGGCGCTCGTCGTCCACGGCGACGAGGCCGAGCGCGCCGCGCGCTGAGCCGCCCCGCCCGGGGCCTCCGGGCCTCCCGCGTCCGCACCGTCGTCCTCGCCCACCGACAGACTCAGGAGTCCCGTCCATGGCAACGTTCACCTTCGGCCCCGTCGAGATCGTCGCGATCGCCTTCCCGTCGGACCGCATCCCCGCGGGGGTGCAGGCCTCCGTCCTCGAGGTGCTCGCGGAGGGCACCGTCACGCTCCTCGACCTCGCGGTCGTCCGGCGCTCCGAGGCCGGCGACGTCGAGGTCGTCGAGGTGACCGACCTCGGCGACGAGCTGGAGATCACCGACGTCGAGCTCACGGGCGCCGGCCTCGCCGGCGAGGAGGACCTCGACGCGGTCGCCGCCGGGCTCGCGCCGGGCACGTCGGCCCTCGTCCTCGTCGTCGAGCACACGTGGGCCCGCGGCGTGATCGCCGCGACCGGCGCGGCCGACGGCGTCGTGCTGCTCAGCGAGCGCATCCCGGCCGAGGTCGTCAACGAGGTCGCCGACCTCGCGCTCGTCGAGGACTGAGCCGCCCGCCCGGCGCCCGCTCCGTGGCGCCTCCGCCCACAGAACCAGGAGAACCACATGCCCATCCGTCGCTTCGGCCGCCCCGGGCTCATCGGGACCGCCGCTCGCACCGCCGTCATCGCCGGGACTGCCTCCGCGACCGCGGGCGCCGTCCAGCGCCACCAGGCGAACCGTGCCCAGCAGTCGTGGGAGGCCCAGCAGGCCGAGGCCGCGCAGGAGCAGGCACGCATCGAGGCCGCGGCCCAGCAGGCTGCGGCCCAGTACGCCCAGCCCGCGCCGGCCGCGCCCGCCGCGGCCCCGGCACAGGACGACCTGCTCGGCCAGCTCGAGCGGCTCGGTCAGCTCCACGCCTCCGGCGTGCTGAGCGACGCCGAGTTCGCCGCGGCCAAGGCCAAGCTGCTCGGCTGACGAGGAGAATCGCCATGGCCACGTTCACCGTCTGGAAGTTCGACTCTCCCGAGGGCGCGGACACCGCGTCCCGGATCCTGCACGACTCGGCCTCCGAGCACGCGATCCGCATCATCGACACCGCGGTCGTCGCGTGGCCGGAGGGCGCAGCCAAGCCGACGACGCGTCACGGTCACCAGGACGAGTGGCGCGGCACCGGCTGGGGCGCGTTCTGGGGCCTGCTGCTCGGCTCGCTCTTCTTCGCGCCCGTGCTGGGCGCGGCGGCCGGCGCCGCGATCGGCGCGTCGACCAAGGCGATGGCCGCCGTGGGGATCGACAAGGACCAGCTCGACCGCATCCGGGAGGGCGTCACGCCTGGGTCGTCCGCGCTGTTCGTCGTCACCGAGGACGGCGACCTCGACCGCGTGGGCGAGCGGTTCCACGGGGTCCACGGCAAGCTCGTCGCCACGAACCTCACGGACGCCGAGCGGAGCACCCTCCTCGAGACGTTCGACTGACGGACCGGCCCCGCGCGTGCTCAGTCGTCGAGGCGCGCGGGGAGGCCGAACAGCGGAAACCACGAGGCCGTGTCGAGGAACGCGTTGATGGCCGTCACCCGCCCGTCCTCGGTCTCGATCACCTGCAGCGCCCACGGCTCGTGCCCGCCGTCTGCGGCCCGACGGTACTGGCCGAACCCGAACGTGCCGTTCACCGCGACCGGCACCATGCGGGACCCCTCGCACTCGTGGCCGGGCCCGGTCATCCAGGTCACGATGTCCGCCGCGCCCTTCATCCACAGCGGGTACGGCGGCATGGACAGCGTCGCGTCCTCGTGGAGGATCGCGACGAGCGCGTCCATGTCGTAGCGCTCGAACGCGTCGAGGTAGCGCTCCAGCAGCAGCCGCTCCTCGTCGCCGAGCCCGGCGTTCGACGCGACCGGCGCGGGCGCGGGCTCGGCGTCCTCGCCGAGGCCCGAGCTGTCCCAGTGGGCCCGTGCCGCCAGCGTCGCCCGCGCCCGCTGCAGCGCGCTGTTTACCGACGCGACCGACGTGTCGAGCAGCTCCGCGACCTCGCTCGCCTGCCACCGCAGCACCTCGCGCAGCAGGAGCACGGCGCGCTGCTTGGGCGGCAGGAACTGCAGCGCGGCCACGAACGCGAGCCGGATGGTCTCACGGCCCACCGCGACCTGCGCCGGGTCGCCGTCGTGCGGCAGCACGCGATCGTCGGGCACCGGCTCGACCCACGTCTCCTCGGGGAGCACCTGGCCCAGGTTCTCGGCCTCCGGCGCCTGCGGGCCGCCGAGGCCCATGGGGCGCTCACGCCGCTTGCGCGCGCCCAGCGCGTCGAAGCACACGTTCGTCGCGATGCGGTAGAGCCAGGAGCGCAGCGACGAGCGGCCCTCGAACCGGTCGTAGGAGCGCCACGCGCGCAGGAACGTCTCCTGCACGGCGTCCTCCGCCTCGAACGAGGAGCCGAGCATGCGGTAGCAGTAGCCCGTGATCTCCCGGCGGTGGCCCGCGAGGACCGTGTCGAGGTCGTCGCGCTCGGGCAGGGGAGCGGGGCCGGGCGGGGTGGCTTCCGGGCGGACGCTCGTGGGGGTGGCGAGGTCGGTCATGGTGCTGCCTCTCAGGACTCGAGGTCTCGACGTTCGCGGGGGGTGCCTACGGTGGGTGCGCGCTGCCGCGACCGCCCGCGCGGGACCAGGGGAGTGGCCCACCTCACACACGCTACCTCTGCCCTCCGACACGGCACAGCCCGTGCCGACCCCGGGGTCGCTCCCCGGGCTCGCGTCGGGGCGGGGAGGAACCCCGGGCTCGACGACCGGGCTCAGTCGTCCAGGTCGAGCTCGAACCACACGGCCTTGCCCGGGACGCCGTCGATGGCGTCGACCCCCCAGCGCGATGCGCAGCGCTCGAGGAACTGCACGCCCCGGCCGCCCGTCTCGTCCGGGCGCGGGGACCGGAGCCGAGGCAGCGCCGGCGAGCCGTCCCGGACCGCGACGCGCAGGACACGGTGCCCGACCTCGAGCTCCGCCTCGACCGGGGCCGCGCCGTGCTGGACCGCGTTCGTCAGGATCTCGCTCGTGAGGAGCATCGCGATGCGGCGGACCGACGGGGAGACGTCACAGCTCTCGAGGACGTCGTCCACCCAGCGCCGGGCCGGTCCGATCGCCGACGACGCGTGCTCGACCTGCCGCGTCAGGACGGACGGCCGTCCCGGTCCGGGCGGTCGGGCGACGGCGTGCCGCACCCGCAGCGCGAGGACGGCGACGTCGTCGCGCTGGTCGGACACGAGCCGGCGCACGAGCGCGTCGGGCAGGGCGGACGTCGCGGTGGCCGTGAGCTCGGCGAGGACGGCCCGCACGGCGCCGAGGCGCTCGGCGTAGGACGCGCCGCGCCGCTCGACGAGACCGTCGGTGTACAGGAGCAGCGTGTCGCCGTGCGCGAGGTGTGCGCGGTGGTCGTGCCGCGTGGTGCCGGGGACGACGCCCAGCATGAGGTCCGGGGGCGCGTCGAGCGTCTCGACGGTGCCGTCGGCGCGCAGCACGAGCGGGGACGGGTGCCCGGCGTTCGACCACGTGAGGTCGAACCCGTGCGGGGTGCGGTCGAGCCGGACGACGGCGGCCGTGCCGCTCGAGTGCAGCGCGAGGCCGCGGTTGGCCCGGTCAAGGAGCCGCAGCAGGACCGCGGGGGGCTCGTCCTGGCACCACGCGAACGTGCGCAGCATGGAGCGCAGCTGGCCCATCTGCGCGGCCGCGCGCATGTCGTGGCCGGTGACGTCGCCGATCATGAGGACGCACGCGTCGTCGTCGAGCACCACCGCGTCGTACCAGTCGCCGCCGACCTGGTCGGTGCGGGTCGCGGACGCGTAGGTGGCGGCGAGCTCCGCGCTGCGGACCGACGGGAGCTCGGTGAGCATCGCCGCCTGGAGCGTCGTCGCGACGCGGTGCCGCTCCTCCAGGAGCCGGACGCGGTCGAGCGCGTGCGCGACGTACGACGCGACCGTCGTCTCCGTCTTCACCGCGTCCTCGTCGAACTCCCGGACCGCGTCCCACGCCAGCGCGACGACGCCGAGCAGCCGCTCCCCGGCGAGGACCGGGAGGAAGGAGCGCGCCTCGACGTCGTCGGACGTGATGAGGGCCGCCGCCTCGGGCAGCCGCGCCGTGTAGTGGGCGTGGTCGCGGAAGAACAGCGGCTCGCGCGTGCGGGCGGCGATCGCGGCGCCGCGCTCGTCGTCGATCCGCATCCGGCGGAACGACACGGGGACGCCCGGCTCCAGGTGGTCGAGCGTCGTGTACTCGAGGCGCGTTCCGCTCGCGTCGAGCATCGCGAGGCCCGCGTAGCGGGCGCCGATCGCGGCGCCGACCGCGGAGAGCCGCTCGGCGACGTCGCGCACGGACGTCGCGGCGGCGAACGACTCGGAGAGCTCCAGCAGGAGCCGGGACCGCCGGTTGGCCGCGAGCGCGACCCGCTGCATGCGCTTCGCCCGCGCCCGGGCGAGCCGCAGCCGCAGCTCGGACGTGCACGCGGACGCGAGGTCGGCGAGGGTCGCGAGGTCCTCGTCGGACCACGGCCTCGGGCGTCCGTCGAACGCGCACAGCGACCCGACGGCGCGCCCGTGCGGGTCGAAGATCGGGAAGCCGGCGTAGGACACGACGCCGATGTCGTCGACCGCGCGGAGCGAGGCGAGGTGCGGGACGACCCGGGCGTCCTCGACCACGAGCGGTCGTGCGTCGCTCGTGACGAACTGGCAGAACGTGTGGCTCAGGGGTGTGCGGCGCTCCGACTGGTACGGCTCGGGCAGGCCGAGCGCGCCGGGCAGCACCGCCTCGTCGTCGAGGACGAGCGTGACCAGCGCCGACGGCACCCCGAGCTGCCGCCGCACGAGACGCGCGAACCGGTCGAACGACTCGTCCGCCACCGGCTCGGCGAGCCCCGCCTGCGCGAGCTCGTGGATCGCCTGGGCGTCGGTCATGGTGCCAGTATCACCAGGACGAGGCCGGTCAAACAGTGCAAGCGGTGCCAGCCGGGCACGCGGACGGGGTGAAATCGGGAAGAAGGGAACCTCGGGCGGGGACGCTGCGTGTACCGCTCGTGAGACCACGACACGACGGCGGGCGCGGCCCGCGAGGGGTGAGGACGTGACCGCGACGGGTGCGGCCGGACCGGTCGGGGGGACCGGCAGGCTCCAGCTGCTGCTCGACGTCGCAGGTGACGACGATCGGGACGACGATCGGGACGATCATCGGGACGGCGAGCTGGACGGCGCGCCGGCGGTCGAGGTCGACCTCGTCGCCCGGCGCACGCGCGACGAGGAGTTCTCGGCGTTCATGCGGGACGCCCGCTACCCTCTGCACCGCATGGCGTACCTGCTCTGCGGGGACCGGCACCGGGCGGAGGAGCTCACGCAGCACGCGCTGGAGCGCACGTACCGCGCGTGGTCGCGGGCCCGCGAGCGCGACCCGCTCGCCTACGCCCGCCGCGTGCTGGCCAACCTGCGCGTCGACACGTGGCGCCGCACGCGGCGCGAGGTGCTCGCCGGGCCGGACGAGCTCGCGCGGGCGGAGGGCGTCGGCCGGCCCGGCCGCCCCGCTACCGGGGAGCCGACGGGCTCCGTCGACGATCGCGACGCCGTCGTGCGCGCGCTCCTGACGCTCCCGGTCAAGCAGCGCCGCGTCGTCGTCATGCGGCACCTGCTCGACCTCAGCGAGAGCGAGGTCGCCGCCGAGCTCGGCATGCCCGTCGGCACCGTGAAGTCCACGGCCTCCCGGGGCCTCGCCCGCCTGCGGGCGCTCCTCGGCGCACCCGACGGCACCGCTCCCGCCCCGACGACCACCACCCTGACCTCCCCGACCACCCCGACCTCCGGAAGGACACCCCGATGAGCCCCGTGACCGGACGCCCGGTGCCCACCCCGCCCGAGGACGACTTCCTCGCCCGGCTGCGCCGCACGGCCGACGACGCCGTCCCGCCCTCAGAGCTCGACCTCGACCTGGTTCTCCGGTCGAGCCGTCGCGGCGTGCAGCGGCGCCGGTCGCTCGCCGGCGTCGCGGGCGTCGTCGCGCTGGGGCTCGTCGGGACGGGCGTCGTGACGGCGGGCGGCCCGGACGGGCTCCGTGACCTCGCGCGCGAGGTCGTCTCCGGGTCGCCGGGGTACGAGGTCGTCACGGCGGAGCCCACGCTCGTCGACGTCGCGCCGGGCGTCGTCGCGGTGAAGGAGCCCGCGACGTACCGGCGCGACGACGGCACGTACGTCCTCGACCTCGGCCTCGGTGCGTGGCGCGACGGCGAGCGGTTCCTCGTCGAGTACCGTCCCGAGCCCGCGGGGAGCGAGCAGCCTCCGGGGCTGCGCGTCCTCGCCGGGGACGACGGCGACCTCGCGGTCCTGCGGCGCGGAGGCACGGCGGGAGCGGTCGTGCACGACGGCTTCCAGAACCTGGTCCTGCTCCAGCGCGAGGGCGGCGCCGAGGGTCTGGTGCTGAGCGTCGCGACCTCCGCCACGCCGCCCGGGTCGGACCCCTCGTGGGAGCGCGAGCGCATGGAGACCTGGATGCTCCTGGCCGGTGAGGGACCGGCCGCGACCGGCCCGACGTACCGTCTCCCCGACGCCTGGGCGGAAGGTCTCTTCCTCAACGTCGCGGCGCTCGGCCCGGAGGCAGGTCCGGCGACGGACGTCCGGGGGATCCTCACCGCGACGCGGTCCGAGAACAACCGGAGCCTCGGGGCGATGACGTGCGGCTCGCCGCTGACCGGTCCCGACCGGGACCCGAGCTGCCGAGCCTCGTACGACCCGACGACCCGGGAGGTCGTGCCGATCGAGACGTCGCCCGCGATCCCCCGGCTGCTCGTCGACCGTCTGCTCCCCGCCGCCCCCGCGCCCGGCGACACGTCCGACGCGGAGCTCAGGACGTGCCTCGACGTCCGCGGAGTCGAGACCGGCATGCTGCCGGACCGCTGGTACCTCGACCCCGGGGGCCTGGACGGGGACGCCTGGCGGCAGTGCCTGCTGGACGTGGCGCTCATCTCGTCGGCGCGCACGGCCCAGGCCCTCGGCTCCGCCACGCCCGAGTCGTGACGCCGGCGCGCACGGGCACGCCGAGGCGTCGTGACGGACGGGGTCCGTTCAGGTGCCGCCGCGGGACCTGAGGTCGCCGAGCGCGTGCTCGGCACCGTGCGCGTCGAGGTAGGTGCCGCCGCGGACCTCGGGGACGAGCGCGTCGTCGGGCCCCGCCGCGAAGCGGTGAACGAGCGGGTGGCCGGTGGGCACGTCGAGGTCCTGGACCTCCTCGGGCGTGAGGTCGTCCACGAGCACGGACAGGGCGCGCAGCGAGTTGCCGTGCCCGACGACGAGGACCGCCTCGCCCCGGGCGAGCGCCGCGCGCGTCTCCGCCCAGAAGGGACGCAGCCGTTCGACGACGTCCGCGAGCGACTCGGCGTCGGGGCGCAGGGCGGCGCGCGCGGCGTCGGGCAGGCGCAGCAGGGTGTCGTCGACGAGCGGACGTGCGGGGTCGTCCGCCGCGAGCGGCGGTGGTCGGTGCAGGTAGGAGCGGCGGTAGCGCCAGTAGGCGGCCTCGCCGTAGTCGCGCCGGACGACGTCGCGCGGCTTGTCCGTGAACGCGCCGTAGTGGCGCTCGACGAGGCGCCACTCGACCGCGAGCGTGGGCGGCCCGGGGAGCGCGTCGGCGACGATCGCGGCCGTCGTCGCGGCGCGCACGAGCGGGGACGTGACGACGCGGCGCGGCGCCAGGGCGGGCTCGCGCGCGACGGCGTCGGCGAGCAGCCGGGCCGCGCGCCCGGCCTCCGCGACCCCGACGTCCGAGAGCGGCACGTCGAGGAGGCCGGTGAAGCGGTCGCCCGCGTTGAACGTGCTCTGCCCGTGGCGCACGAGGACGAGGGTGCCGACCGACCCACCGTCCGGCGGTCCGGGTGACGCCCCCGGCGACGGGTCGGACGACGAGCCCATCGCGTCAGACCTCGAGCAGCCCGCGCTGGTGCGCGAGCGAGACGGCCTCGGCGCGACCGGACGCGCCGAGCTTGGCCAGGACGTTGGACACGTGGACGCTCACCGTCTTCGCCGAGATGAACAGGCGCTCGCCGATCTGCCGGTTGGTCAGGCCCTGCGCGACGAGCAGGAGGACCTCCTCCTCGCGCTCGGTGAGGACCGCCGTGGTGGACCGCCGGACGCCGGGCAGGTCGAGCCGGCCGCGGCGCCCGAGCGCGCGCACCGCCTCGGCGAGGGGGGCCGCGCCCATCGACTCGGCCTCCTCGAGAGCCTGCGCCGCCTCGATCTCGGCCGCGTTGCGGTCGCCCGCGCCGAGCAGCGCCTGGGCCCACCGGAAGCGCGAGCGTGCGACCTCGTACCGGTAGCCGTAGTCGAAGAGGCGCGTCGTCTCCTCCCACAGCGCCGGGTCGTCCTCGCCCGTGAGGCGCGAGTGCTCCGCCGCGGCGCGCGCGAGCCAGGCTCGTCCCTCGGGCCCGAGGCGACCGCCGCGCGGTCGGCCGCGCTCCGCCGTCGTGCGCGCCGCCTCCAGCAGCTCGTCGCCCCGCGCGACGAGCGCCGCGACCTGCCCGGTGCCCGACGCACCCTGGAGGCGCGCCGCGTCCGCGGCGTCGGCGAGCGCGGCGAGCGCGAGCGCCGAGATCCAGATGCGGCCCAGGAAGTAGTCGCTCCACGTGCGGCCCAGGTGGTCCACGAGCTCGACGGCGAGCGCGACCGCCTCCTCGTCCCGCCCCGCCCACGTCAGCGCGTCGATCGAGCAGCCGCCGGAGATGAGCGCGATCTGCCCGTCCCGGAACCAGTCCCGCCGCAGGGCCGTGCCGCGGGCGAGCGCGTCGTCGTCGCCGCGCGCCACCGCCGCGTAGAGCTGGACGCACGAGAGCTGCGGGGCGGACCCCTCGGGCATCGTCTCGCCCGTGGTCTCGGTGGGCGTGAGGTCGCCGAGCACGTAGCGCACGAGGTCGCGGAACAGGCGCAGCTCGACGCCGTACGCGCTCCAGCCGAGCCCGGTCGCGCGCGCCCGGTCGAGGCCGTCGGCCGTCACCTGCAGCGCCTCGTCGATGCGGCCCGCGTAGTAGCGGTTCGCCGCGATGTTGTACCAGCAGCGCAGCTCGGTGAGGATGTCGCCCGCCTCGACGGCGCGCTCCCGGGCCTGGGCGAGCAGCACCGCGGCGCGGTCGTCGTCCGCGACCTCGAGGATCGCCATCGTGGTGAGCACGTCCGCCTCGACGTCGGGCGCGTCGAGCCGGTGCGCGACGTCGAGGGCCTGCGCCGCGACCTCCGCGGCGAGCTCGTCGAGGTCGGCGTTCATCGCGGCGCGCGCCCGCATCGCGAGCGTCCACGCGCGGTCGAGCGACGGCGGCTCCTCCGGGAGCACGGCGAGCGCGGCCTCGGTGTGGGCGAGGGTCTCCTCGACCTCCTCCGTGCCGAGCAGGTACCGCGACAGGACGTGCCGCAGCGACGCCTGGCGCATCGGGTCGCCCGCGGTGCCCTCGACGACCTTGCGCGCGAGCGCGACCGCGCGGTCCGGCTCGCCGGCACGGCTCGCTGCCCCGGCCGCGGCGAGCGCGACGGTGACGCGGTCCTCGCCGAGGAGGTCCGCAGCGTCGGGCACCGCCTGCCAGAGCGCGAGCACCTGCTCGAGGTGCCGCAGCTCCTCCGCCGGCGCGAGCACGCGCGCGGCCTTGCGGGCGGCGGCGCGCGACGCCGTGAGCGCGGCCGGGAGGTCGTGCGCGGCGAGCGCGTGGTGCGCGCGCAGCGCGGGCGACCCGAGCCCCGGGTCGTCGTCGAGCGCCGCGAGGTAGGCGCGGTGCACGCCGACGCGCTCGCCCGGCAGCAGGTCGGACGCGACGGCCTCGGCGAGCAGCGCGTGACGGAACACGACCGTGTCGCGTGCGCCGTCCCCCTCGACCGCGAGCACGTGGTGGGCGATGGCCTCGCGCAGCGCGGCGTCGAACGAGCGCCCGGTGGCCGCCTCGCCGTCCGCGGCGTCGCGCGCGAGAGCGGCGCGCAGGAGCGGCTCGCTCACCTGGCGCCCGGACACCGACGCGACGCGCACGAGGTGCTGCCCGGCGGGGTCGAGCACCTCGAGGCGGGCGCGCAGGACGTCCGCGAGGGACCAGGGCAGCTCGTCGTCGAGGCCCGACTCGACGAGCTCCTCGGCGAAGTACGCGTTGCCCTCGGAGCGCGTCCGGACGGACTCGAACGCGTCGGGCAGCAGGGGAGCGCCCGCGAGCGCGGTGGTGAACTCGCGCAGCTCGCCCTCGGTGAAGGGGGAGAGCTGCACGTGCTCGACGCGCGGGTGGCGCAGGAGCTCCGCGAGGACGGGGCGCAGGGGGTGGCGACGGTGCAGGTCGTCCGCGCGGTAGCTCGCGACGACGAGGACGTGCTCCGCGCGCAGGCGCGCGACGACGAAGCGCAGGACGTCGCGGCTCGACGGGTCCGCCCAGTGCAGGTCCTCGACGACGAGCACGAGCGGCGCCTCGGCGGTCCCCGACGCGGCGAGCGCGGCCGCGATGCTCTCGAAGAGCTGGAGGCGCTCGCCCTGGCTCTGCTCGTCGTCCGCGGGCGTCCCGGCGTCGAGCAGGCGCGCGAGCGCGGGCCGCGCCGCGACGGTCTCGTCGACCGCGGGGTGCTGCGCGCGCAGCGTCGTCAGAGCTTCGGAGAAGGGCAGGTACGGAAGACCGACCTCGCCGAGGTCCACGCAGTGGCTCCAGACGACGGTCGCGCCGCTCCCGGCGGCGAGCTCCGCCGCACGCGTGAGGAGGCGCGTCTTGCCGACCCCGGCGTCGGCGCCCACGAGCACCACGCCGGGTTCGCCCCGGCGCGCGCGCTCGACCGCCGCGGAGAGCGCGTCGAGCTCGGCGGCGCGGGCCACGAAGGGCGCGCGCGAGGAGGGGCGTGGCACGGCTCCCATCCTCGCAGCGTGCACCGACACGTGACCACCGCTTACCTCGCCGGAGCCCGCGCCGGACACGACGACGCCGCCGACGAGAGAGTGCTCGTCGACGGCGTCGGGCGGCGCGGTCACCGCGCCGCGTGGTCGTGGCGCTGACGGCGCCCGCGCCACCAGTGCAGCAGCGAGGGCTCGTCGTGCCGGAACTCCTCGCGGAGCCGCTGCGTGCGGTACGCGAGATCCGCCTCGAAGGTCGGATCGAACTGTGCGCTCATGGTCGTCCCCGTCTCTGCAGGCACCCTGCCTGTCCGACGCTCACGTTCGTCCTGAGCACCGGGTCGTCGCATCGGACGACCGCGCAGCGTTCGGGGGAGGGTGCCTTAGGCGGTCCCCGCCCCCGACCCTGAGGCGCCTGAGGTGGGTCGTCGCGCCTAAGGCGCCCGGCCCGCACGGGCCGCCCCGCGCGGGCGCCACCAGGAGATGCGTGCCCACGGCGGCGCGCGAGCATGGGACGAGCGGCCGTCGGAGAAGGAGGTGGCGCGGTGGCACGGATCGACCGGATCGCGGAGCCGTGGGGGACGCGGACGCCGTACGGGCCGGGCGAGGAGTGGCCCGTCCGGGTCGACTCGCACCTCGCCGAGGGCGTCACCGAGGACGACGTCGAGCGGTGGGTCCCGTCGGCGTCGATCCTGCACTCGAACGGGGACGGGCTCGACGTCGCGGTCGCGGACGGCCGGATCGTCGGGGTGCGGGGCCGTGCCGAGGACCGCGTGAACCACGGGCGGCTCGGTCCCAAGGACCTGTACGGCTGGCAGGCGAACGCCTCGCCGGACCGGCTCACCCGACCGCTCGTCCGTGAGGACGGGCGGCTCGTCCCGACCTCGTGGGACGACGCGATGCGCCGGGTGGTCGACAGGGCCCGGGACCTGCTCGACGAGCAGGGCGCGAGCGCCCTGGGCTTCTACACCAGCGGCCAGCTCTTCCTCGAGGAGTACTACACGCTCGGCGTGGTCGCCCACGCCGGGATCGGGACCAACCACGTCGACGGCAACACCCGGCTGTGCACGGCGACGGCCGCCGCGGCGCTCAAGGAGTCGTTCGGGTGCGACGGGCAGCCCGGCTCGTACACCGACGTCGACCACGCGGACGTCGTCGCGCTCTTCGGCCACAACATGGCCGAGACGCAGTCCGTGCTGTGGACCCGGGTGCTCGACCGGCTCGCGGGGCCGAACCCGCCCGCCGTCGTGTGCGTCGACCCGCGCCCCACGCCGGTGGCGCGTGCCGCGACCGTGCACCTCGCGCCCCGGCCGGGGACGAACGTGGCGCTCATGAACGGGATCCTGCACGAGATCCTCGAGCGCGGCTGGGTCGACCACGACTACGTCGACCGGCACACCGTCGGGCTCGAGGAGCTGACCCGCGGGCTCGCCGACTACCCCGTCGACGTGGTGGCCCGGATCTGCGACGTCCGTGCGGACGACCTGCGCGAGGCCGCGCGGGTCCTCGGGACGGCGGAGCGGTTGCTGTCGACGGTGCTCCAGGGCTTCTACCAGTCCCACCAGGCGACGGCGGCGGCCGTGCAGGTCAACAACCTGCACCTGCTGCGCGGCATGCTCGGCCGGCCGGGCTGCGGCGTCCTGCAGATGAACGGCCAGCCGACGGCGGAGAACACGCGCGAGTGCGGCGCCGACGGGGACCTCGCGGGGTTCCGCAACTGGTCGAACCCGGCTCACGTGGAGGAGCTCGCGCGCGTCTGGAACGTCGACCCGATGCGGATCCCGCACTACTCGCCGCCGACCCACGCGATGCAGATGTTCCGGTACGCCGAGGAGGGCTCGCTCCGCCTGCTGTGGGTGCAGGCGACCAACCCCGCGGTGTCGTTGCCGGAGCTCGCCCGGATCCGGTCGGTCCTCACCCAGGACCGGCTCTTCCTCGTGGTGCAGGACCTCTTCCTCACCGAGACGGCGCAGCTCGCCGACGTCGTGCTGCCCGCGGCGACGTGGGCCGAGAAGACGGGCACGTTCACCAACGCGGACCGCACGGTGCACCTGTCCGAGAAGGCGGTCGAGCCGCCCGGCGAGGCGCGGGCGGACCTCGACGTGTTCCTCGACTTCGCGGAGCGCATGGACCTCCGGGACGAGGACGGCGGCCCGCTCGTCACGTGGCACGACGCCGAGTCCGCGTTCGAGGCGTGGAAGGAGTGCAGCCGGGGCCGCCCGTGCGACTACTCCGGGCTCACGTACGACCTGCTGCGAGGCGCGGGCGGCATCCAGTGGCCGTGCGACGCCGAGCACCCGGACGGGACCGAGCGCCTGTACGCGGACGGGCGGTTCTTCGCCCACCCCGACGTGTGCGAGAGCTACGGGCGCGACCTCGTCACCGGGGCGCCGTTCGACCGCACCGACTACGCGGCGGCCAACCCCGAGGGGCGCGCGCTCCTGCGGGCGGCCGAGTACGTCCCGCCGCACGACCTGCCGACCGAGGAGCACCCGCTCCAGCTCGTCACGGGCCGCACGCTCTACCACTTCCACACGCGCACCAAGACGGGGCGCGCGCCGCAGCTCCAGGAGGCCGCGCCGGAGGTGTGGGTCGAGGTCTCCGAGCACGACGCCGTCGTGCACGGGCTGGTCGAGGGCGACGTCGCGGAGGTGCGCACCCGGAGCGGGAGCGTCCGGGCGCGGGTGCGCGTCAGCGGCATCCGGCCGGGCGTCGTCTTCGTCCCGTTCCACTACGGCTACTGGGACACCCCCGGCGGCCACGAGCCGGAGGAGCACGGGCGCGCCGCGAACGAGCTGACCCCCACGGACTGGGACCCGGTGTCCAAGCAGCCGATCTTCAAGACGGCGACGGCCGCGCTGCGCAAGGTCGCCGACGGCGGCGGCACGGCCTCGCCCGCCCCCACGACGACCGCCTCGGCGCCCCTCGCCCCCGGCGTGCCGCCGACGCGCGGGGGGCGCGGCGCGACCGCGGACGAGACGGTCCCCGCGACCGGAGACAGGAGCGCACCATGAAGATCGGCCTCGTCCTGCGCGAGCTCCACCGCTCCGAGGCCGACCTCGCCAACGAGCTGCTCCAGGCCAGGGAACGGCACCGCGCGGACCACGAGCTGCACCACGTGGCGCAGGACCTCGCGGAGTGGTCGTCGCGCCACGTGCGCGAGATCGCGGAGGTGGCCGGCCCGTACGGCGAGGAGCTCGACCCGGAGGCCGGGCGCGACACGGGGCTGGCCCGCGCGGTCCGCGACCGCGCGAGCGAATTCCTGGGCCGGTCCTCGGCGCCGGGCCTGCTCCTGCTGCGCGACCTGCGGACGATCTACACCAAGGCCTCCGGCGTCACCGTGGACTGGGACATGCTCGGCCAGGCGGCGCAAGCCGTCCGGCACACCGACCTGCTCGACGTCGTCCAGCGGTGCTTCCCCGAGACCCGGCGCCAGGCGCGCTGGGCCGAGGCCAAGCTCAAGGAGTCCTCCACGCAGGTCCTCGTGAGCTGACCGTCGACGGCGCGCGCTCAGCCGGCGTCGAAGCGGTCGTCGGCGTCGCGCTCCGGGTCGTCGGCGGGCACCTCGCCCGGGATCGCCTCCGTGGCGGCCGCACCGGCGCGGTCGGTGCGCGCCCGGCCGGGTGCGTGCCCGTCCTCAGGAGGTGCCTCGGTCGAGCGCTCCTCCGCGCCGTGACGTGCGGTGCCCTCGTCGTTCTCGCTCATGTCTGCCCGTCCCTGGGTCGTCGGTCTCGTCCTGACGCTAGGGCGGGTCCGCGGGGCTCGCAGTCGGTGGCCGTGGCGCCGGGCCCGAAAACGGGTGGACGGTGCCGGCCGACGGGGGCTATCACCAGGGCATGACGATCCTCGCGACCTCCCCGTTCGACGTCCGACCGCTGGAGCCGGAGGACCGCGAGCCGGCCCTGGACGTGGTGTGGCGGGCGTTCGGTTGGGGGTACCGGCAGGACTCCGCCGACGACGTCTTCGCCGGCCGCTCCATCGAGGCCGACCGCACGCTCGTCGCCGTCGACGGCCCGGGTCGCGACGTCGTCGGGACCGCGAGCGCGTACTCGCTGCGGATGACGATGCCTGGCGGGGACCAGCTGCCCGTCGCCGGGGTGTGGATGGTGACCGTCGCGCCCACCCACCGCCGGCGCGGCGTCATGACGGCGATGATGCGCCGTCAGCTCGCCGACCTCGCGGCCGGGGGCGAGGCCGTGGCCGCGCTCTGGGCGACGGAGGCCGGCGTCTACGGGCGGTACGGCTACGGGATCGCGTCGTGGCGCCAGCCGATCGAGGTCGACCTCGCACGTGCCGCGTTCACGCCGCGCGCGCGGGACCTCGCAGCACGGTCGTCGGCCCGTCTGCACCTGATGTCCCTGGACGACGCCCTGCCGCACCTGACCGCGATCCACGACGACCTCCTGGGCTCGCGGCCCGGCACCCTCGCGCGCGACGCGGACCGCTGGCAGTTCCTCCTCGGCGGCGGCGACGGCCGTCCGCCGGCCGAGATCGTCGTCGCCCTCGGTCCCGAGGGCCCGAGCGGGTACGCGGCGTACCGGGTCCGCGAGGGGAAGCCCGGGCTGGTGCCGGCGGGCGTGGTCGCCGTCCAGGAGGTGAGCGCCACGGACCCGGCCACGCACGCCCGGCTCTGGCGCTACCTGCTCGACCTCGACCTCATGAGCACGCTGACGTGCGAGTCGCGGCCCGTGCCGGACCCGCTGGCCCACCTGCTCGCCGACCACCGACGGATGCACGCGCGCCTCGACGAGGCGCTGTGGGTCCGCGTCGTCGACGTTCAGCGGGCGCTCGCCGCGCGGGCCTTCTCCGCCCCCGTCGACCTCGTCCTCGACGTGACCGACGACGTGGTCCCCGCCAACGCCGGGCGGTGGCACGTCGTCGTCGGCGCCGCGGGCGGCACGGCCACGGTGCGCCGGACCGACGCGCGCGCCGACCTGTCGCTGGACGTCGGCGACCTCGGCGCGGCCCACCTGGGCGCCACCCCGCTGCACGTCCTCGCGCTGGCGGGACGCGTCGTCGAGCACACGCCCGGCGCGGTCGCCGCCGCGTCGGCGGCCTGGTCCTGGTCGCCCACGGCGCACGCCGCGGAGATCTTCTGAGCCCTCGCCGTCGACCCGGCGTGACCGGGGTCACTCCTCCCGTTGCCAACGACCCGGCCCCGGCGCAGACTGGACGAAGGACCGGACCCGCTGTGGGGGTGACCTCGTGACCGACACCTACGACATGCTGCCGATGCTGGGCCGTGGCAAGCACCGCAACCCGAAGAAGGGCGCGTGCTTCATGGAGCTCGCGTCCTACCTCGCGGGGGAGCGGTGGAGCGACCATCCACGGTGCACGCACCCGCTGCTCGCGATGCTCGCGCGCGCCGTGAACGACCTCACGGTCGACCCGGAGCGCCCCAAGCTCGCGCCGCTCATCCCGTCCGTCATCGGGCTGACGAGCGACGACCCGCACTGGGACGTGCGCATCGCGCTGCGGGCAGCGGTGACGGCGCTGCCGATCGCCCCGGCGGACCGGCAGCAGACGCTCGCCGTCGCGATCATCGGGGCGGAGAAGATGCTCGACGTCCTCGACGACCGCCCCGCGGGCACGCTCAGCGCCGAGTCCGCGGACGCGCTCGCGAGCTGCCCGCGCACGGCGCGCTGGGCGCAGCGGTTCTGCGAGGGCGCGCGGCTGCGGCCGAACCGGTTCGTGCGCGACGCCGCGCCGAGCATCATCTCCGCGGCGGTGCAGGGCATCGCCGAGGCGTGCGTGCCGGACCCGGACGAGCGCCTGCGCGCGCTGCTCGCCGCGACGATCGACGACTGCCGGGCCTGGGACGACGCCGAGCCCGCACCGGCGCTCGACCCCGAGTCGTGGGCACCCGTCGTGCGGCCCTCCGCCGTCGGGACCCGGTGAGCCGCCGGTGAGCGTCACGGGGGACGGGCTGGAGGAGAGCCTGGGCGCGCAGCTCCGGGCCGCCGTCGACCCGACGGTCCCGCCCAGCGGGACGGGCTGCGCGGAGTGCGACGCGGACGGCGGGTGGTGGGTCCACCTGCGCCGCTGCGCGACGTGCGGACACGTGGGGTGCTGCGACACGTCGCCGGCCCAGCACGCGACGGCGCACTTCCAGCAGACCGGTCACCGCCTCATGCGCTCCTTCGAGCCGGGGGAGGACTGGTACTGGGACTACGAGACGGAGCAGGTCCTCGAGGGCCCGCACCTCGCCGCGCCGCTCTCGCGCCCGCCGGAGCAGGGCTCGCCCGCCCCGGCCGACCGCGTGCCCTCCGACTGGACGTCCCTCATCCACCGCTGACCACCGCACCCGTCGCCGAAC
>NZ_JBGNYC010000057.1:0-25840 GCF_051844275.1 Cellulosimicrobium sp. CpK407 | reverse complement strand
CGCGCCCGACGCGGTGACCTGGGAGCTCGGGCCGAAGTAGGTCGCGGTGACCGGCACGATCCAGTACTCCGTGCCCTCCGGCGGCGCGGCGTTGACGTCGCTGTGCGCGAGGACCTCGGCGGTCGCCTCGTACGGTGGGTCGAGCAGGACCTCCCACTCCTCCCCGCCGATCGTGTAGCCGTCGAAGAACCACGGGTCGTCGGGTGTGCCGGAGCCCTCCCACTCACCCTCGGGCCAGTCCTCGTCGGACCAGCCGTCGTCGGACCAGTCGTCGGTCGGCGCGGTGTACCAGTCGGCGATCTGCCCGCCCGCGTCGCTCGCGACCCCGGCCGCGAAGCCGACGCCGCCGCCGACGGCGAGGCACGCCGCGCCGACGATCAGCCCGACGGCGGTGCGCGACAGCCCGCGGCGCGCGGCGGGTGGGGGCGGGCCGGGGAGCCCGGCGACGGGGTACGTCGGGCCCGTGCCCGGGGCGCCCGACGGGACGGGGCCGTAGCCGGGTACGGGACCGTGCCCGGGAGGGGGTTGCAGGGGAGGAGTGTGCGCGAGAGGCGAGGGTCCGGGGGCGGGCGGGGCGCTCGCGGACCCGGGCACCGGGACCGGTGGCAGCGGCGTCCCGGGCGCCGGCGGGGGTGGACCGGACGGGCCCGACGTCGACTGGTTCGGCGGCGCGAAGGGGTTGCTCATGGTGCTCCGGGCTCGTGCGGGCGAGCGCCCGGACGACGGGTGTGTCGCCGCGCGTGGCCGGATGCTCCCACACCGCGACCTCCCCGCGCCACCACGTGACCCGGGGGCCCCACGGCCGACCACGCCGCCGCTCGCCCCCGAGAACGACCTTGGTGTCGTTATCGCGCGGATAACGACACCAAGGTCGTGTTCGGCGGAGCCCGAGTTACGGCTGGTCGGGGTCCGAGCCCACCAGGAACTGCGAGTACGCACCGATGGTGAGGAACGTCGGGAAGTCCTCGGCCAGCGCGACGGCGCGGAAGACGTTCGCCGCGTCGTCGATCCGGTTGCCCGGGGTGCGCGGCAGGTCGTCGACGATCTCGGCGAGGAGCGCCTCGACGCGGTCGCGCGTGATCGGCACGCCGTTCTCGGTGCGCGTGCCCGACGCGATCCACTGCCAGACCTGCGACCGCGAGATCTCGGCGGTCGCGGCGTCCTCCATGAGGTGGTCGATCGCGGCGGCGCCGACGCCCCGCAGCCACGACTCGAGGTAGCGCACCCCGACGGACACGTTGGACCGCAGGCCCGCGGCGGTCACCGTCGCCCCGGCGCGTCGTGCCGAGCCGATGTCGAGCAGCTCGTGCTGACCCACCTCGACGTCGTCCCGCAGGCGGGACACCTGGTGCGGCCGGTCGCCCAGCACGGCGTCGAACTCGCCGCGCGCGACCTCGATGAGGTCGGGGTGCGCGACCCACGTGCCGTCGAACCCGTCGGTCGCCTCGCGACGCTTGTCGGCGCGCACCTGCTCGAACGCGCGCTCGGTGACGTCGGGCCGGCGCCGGTCGGGGATGAACGCGCTCATCCCCCCGATCGCGTGCGCGCCGCGCTTGTGGCACGTCGCGACGAGCAGCTCGGTGTACGCCCGCATGAACGGGGCGGTCATGGTGACCTGCGCGCGGTCGGGCAGCACGTAGGAGTCGCCGCGCGTGCGGAACGCCTTGATGACGGAGAACAGGTAGTCCCACCGCCCGGCGTTGAGCCCGGCGCAGTGGTCGCGCAGCTCGTGGAGGATCTCCTCCATCTCGAACGCCGCGGGCAGGGTCTCGATCAGCACGGTCGCGCGGATCGTGCCCTGCGGCAGGCCCAGGTACTCCTGCGCGAGGACGAACACGTCGTTCCACAGCCGGGCCTCGCGGTAGCCCTCGAGCTTGGGCAGGTAGAAGTACGGCCCGCGGCCGCGCTCGACGAGCTTGCGCGCGTTGTGGAACGCGTACAGCCCGAAGTCCACGAGCGACGCCGACGCCGACACGCTGACCCCGGCCCGGTCGACGTACCGCATGTGCTTCTCGATGAGGTGCCACCCGCGCGGGCGGAACACGATCGTCGGGAGGTCGGTGAGCGTCGTCGAGCGCAGGCGGTACTCCTTGCGGTGGTCGCCCGCGCCGGTCGTGTGCGTCAGCGTCCCGCGGATCGCGTCGTGCAGCGCGAGCTGGCCCTCGACGACGTTGCGCCACGTGGGGCTGGAGGCGTCCTCGGCGTCGGCGAGCCACACCTTCGCGCCCGAGTTGAGCGCGTTGATCGTCATCTTGGGGTCGGTCGGGCCCGTGATCTCGACGCGTCGGTCCTCGAGCCCCGGCGCGCCGTCTGAGCCCGCGACGCGCCACGACGGGTCGTCGCGCATGGGCCGCGTCGCGGCGCGGAAGTCGGGGTCGATCCCGTCCGCGACGTCCTGACGGCGCTGCTGGCGGTCCATGAGGAGCTCGTGGCGGCGGGCCACGAACCGGTCGTGCAGCAGCGTGAGGAAGTCGAGCGCCTCGGGCGTGAGGATCTCGCGGTAGCGCTCGCCCAGCGTCCCGGTGACGCGCAGCGTGCCGGTGACACGCGGGCTGCTCGGCGCCGAGGGGGACGTCGGAGGGGGAGAGGTGGTCGTGGTCAGCGTGGTCATGGCGTGCTCCGAAGGTCGTGCTCCCGCGAGAGAGAACCCCGAGCTTCGAGCTAGAGCCTGCGAGCTCTATCTCGGGCGCGCGGGCTCTATCTCGCGGGAGGGGGAGGGCTTAGTGGAACTGGGCGGTCTCGGTGGACCCGGCGAGCGCGAGGGTGGCGGCGTCGGGGTTGAGAGCCGTGGCGACCCGGTCGAAGTAGCCGGTGCCGACCTCCCGCTGGTGGCGGGTGGCGGTGTACCCGTCGGCCTCGGAGGCGAACTCGGCCTCCTGGAGCTCGACGTAGGCGGACATCGCGCGCTCGTTGTAGCCGCGCGCGAGCTCGAACATGGAGTGCGAGACGGCGTGGAAGCCGGCCAGCGTGATGAACTGGAACGCGTAGCCCATCGCGGCGAGCTCCTTCTGGAAGCTCGCGATCTGCGCGTCGTCGAGGTGCTTCTTCCAGTTGAACGACGGCGAGCAGTTGTAGGCGAGCTTCTTGTCCGGGTGCTGCGCGTGGATCGTCTCGGCGAACGTGCGCGCGAGCTCGAGGTCGGGCTCGCCCGTCTCGACCCAGATGAGGTCGGAGTACGGCGCGTACGCGAGGCCCCGCGCGACGACCGCGTCGAGCCCCGGGCGCACCCGGTAGAAGCCCTCGGACGTGCGCTCGCCCGTGAGGAACGGGCGGTCGCGCTCGTCGACGTCGGACGTGAGCAGGTCCGCGGCGAGCGAGTCGGTGCGGGCGATGATGACCGACGGCACGCCCGCGACGTCGGCCGCGAGGCGCGCGGCGTTGAGCGTGCGGATGTGCTGGCTCGTGGGGACCAGCACCTTGCCGCCGAGGTGGCCGCACTTCTTCTCCGACGCGAGCTGGTCCTCCCAGTGCACGCCCGCGGCGCCCGCGGCGATCATCGAGTGCATGAGCTCGTACGCGTTGAGCGGGCCGCCGAACCCGGCCTCGGCGTCGGCCACGACCGGGGCGAGCCAGTCGCGGCCGGGCGCACCCGACTCCGCCGTCTCGATCTGGTCCGCGCGCAGGAGCGCGTTGTTGATGCGGCGCACGACGGCGGGCACGGAGTTGGCGGGGTAGAGCGACTGGTCGGGGTACGTCTGGCCGGACAGGTTGGCGTCGGCCGCGACCTGCCACCCGGACAGGTAGATGGCCTGGAGGCCCGCGCGCACCTGCTGCACGGCCTGGTTGCCGGTGAACGCGCCGAGCGCGGCGACCCACTCCTCGGTGTGGACGAGGTCCCACAGCTTCTCGGCGCCGCGACGGGCCAGCGTGTGCTCCTCGCGCACCGAGCCGCGGAGCGCGACCACGTCCTCCGCGGTGTAGTCGCGCTGGAGGCCGGCCCAGCGGGGGTCGGTCGCCCACTGCTCGGCGATCTCGGCCGCGGTCTGGGTCTGGTCGCCGGGCCGGGAGCCGGAGCGGTCCGGGGTGCGGCCCGCGACGTCCGCCGTCGTCGCGACGGCGCCGAGCGGACGGGCGCCGCCCGCGTACTCGGACGGGGAGCGGCGGCTGACGATGGTGGGCCTGTTCACGGGTGCCTCCTGGTGGTGCGCCGGTCCGCGCTGCGCGGACCGGACGGGCCGGTCGGTGGACCTCGGCGAGGTCCGTGCTTCGACCTTCCTCCCGCTGACAACCCCGCCTCAAGCCGGATCGATCGAAAGAAACGTAGTTCTTCTCTTGTGCGCAAGGAGTGGCGCGTGTCACCCTCAGTCATGGCTATCCCGACGACGCGACCGGCCGGAATCGCGGAACATGCGGAAATCCCGCTCGAGAGCGAGCCCGACGCCCTGACGATCGGCCGCCGGATCCGGCACCTGCGCACCGCGCGGGGCATGACGCTCGACGAGCTCGGAGCGGCGATCGGCCGCGCGCCGTCCCAGGTGTCGCTCCTGGAGAACGGCAAGCGCGAGCCCAAGTTCGCCCTGCTCCAGGCCGTCGCGCGGGCGCTCGGCGCGAGCCTCGACGACCTGCTGTCGCCCGAGGCGCCGTCGCGCCGGGACGCCCTGGAGATCGAGCTGGAGCGCGCTCAGCGCGGTCCGCTCTTCGACGCGCTCGGCCTGCGCCCGGTCCGGGTCGGCAAGTCGCTGCCGACGGACGCGCTCGAGACGATCGTGGCGCTGGAGCGCGAGCTCCAGCGGCTGCACACCGAGCGCGCCGCGACGCCCGAGGAGGCGCGCCGCGCCAACGCGGAGCTCCGCGCGACCATGCGCGCGCAGGACAACTACTTCCCGGAGCTCGAGGACGCGGCGGCCGAGCTGCTCGACGGCGTCGGGCACGCGGGCGGCCCGCTGCCCCAGCGGGTCGCGGCGGACATCGCGGCCCACCTCGGGTTCACGCTGCACTACGTGGGCGACCTGCCGCACTCGACGCGCTCGGTGCTCGACCTGCGCCACCGCCGCGTCTACCTGCCGAGCAACGGGATGCGCGGGCGGTCCAACGCGACGTCGGCGCTCCTCCAGGCGCTCGCGCCGCACGTGCTCGGCCACGCGGAGCCGCGCGACTACCGTGAGTTCCTGCGCCAGCGCGTCGAGGCCAACTACCTCGCGGCGGCGCTCCTGCTGCCGGAGCGGCACGCGGTCAAGGCGCTGCGCGCCGCGAAGGACGCGCGCGAGATCTCGATCGAGGACCTGCGGGACGCGTTCGCGGTGTCGTACGAGACGGCCGCGCACCGGTTCACGAACCTCGCGACGAAGCACCTCGGCATCCCGGTGCACTTCATGAAGGTCCACGAGTCGGGTGTCATCCACAAGGCGTACGAGAACGACGGCGTGCGTTTCCCCGCCGACCCGCTCGGCGCCGTCGAGGGGCAGTACGTCTGCCGCAGCTGGACCGCGCGCACGGTGTTCGCGGTCGAGGACCGGCTCAGCCCGTTCAGCCAGTACACGGACACCCCGAGCGGCACGTACTGGTGCACGTCGCGCGTCCAGGCGTCGGCGGACGGCGAGTTCTCGGTGAGCGTCGGCGTCCCGTTCGCGCACGTGAAGTGGTTCCTCGGTCGCGACACGACCGAGCGCCTCGTCTCCCGGTGCCCCGACGGCGCGTGCTGCCGCCGCCCGCCCGACGCGCTCTCCGACCGCTGGGCCGGGCAGTCGTGGCCGAGCGCCCGCCCGCACGCGTCGATGCTCGCCGCGATGCCGACCGGCGCGTTCCCCGGCGTCGACACCACGGAGGTGTACGCCTTCCTGGATCGCCACGCTCCGGCCGGGTAGGGGCCGAGGGGGAGCGGGTGGGGCTGCCGGTCAGTCGTGCCAGGCGCCGACCCACTCGTCCCAGCCCGGCCCGTCCGCGAGCCGGGCGCCCGCCGCGGCCTGCTCGCGCAGGCCGCGCGTCACGAGCCCGAGGTAGCGCAGGTGCAGCGCGTCCGACTCCGCGCGGGGGAGCGGGAGCGGCGGCCGCAGATGGACCACGAGCTGCATGACGTCGGCCGGGGTGAAGCCCTCGGGGACGCGGCGCTCCGCGCGGTCGAGGGCGACGAGGCGCTCCAGTCCGGCGCGGAGCCGGTCCGACGCCGCCGCGAGCTCGGGCGGGATGGGGCTCTGGGCGCCTGGGGGGCGGAGCAAGGGCCCGGCGGCGCTCGTGATGTGCCGTGCCAGGAAGGTCGCGACGGCGCCGTCGTCGCGCGCGTCGTCCGAGCCGGACTCCTGCCGTGCGTCGGCCACCGTCGCGGCGAGGTTCGCGACCTCCTCGACCGCCGCGACGTGGAGTGCCTCGACGAGCGCCTCCTTGGTGGGATAGCGCCGGTAGACCGAGCCCACGCCCACGCCCGCGCGCTGCGCGACCTCCGAGATCGGCGCCCCGTGGCCCTGGAGCGCGAAGACCTCGCGCGCCGCGGCGAGGATCGCCGTGTCGTTGGCCCGGGCCTCGCGCTGGCGGCCGGGGAGCGGGTTCGGGACGGGCGAGTCGGGCATGGCGTCACCGTAGCCGCGAGGAGGTACGATCGCGAGTCGGAACGGAATCTCCGTTCCGTTAAGCCAGCCCGCTCGAGAGCGAGAACCCGTGCCCTCCCGCCGCACCACGACCTCCGACACGCCGACCCTCGATGCACCGATCTCCGACGCACCGACCCAGGACGCGCCGATCCTTCCCGAGCCCGCCGACGCGCCTCCCGCGCCGGCCGTCGACACGGACGGCGCGGCGTCGCACCCGGCCCTCGTGACCGCCGCGCTCAGCGTCGTCGTGCTCGCGTTCTCGCTCATGCAGACGCTCGTGGTGCCCGCGCTCCCCACGCTCGGGCGCGAGCTCGGCGCCGGTCCGCAAGGGACCGGGTGGATCCTCACCGCCTTCCTCCTCGCCGGCGCCGTGCTCGCCCCGGTGGTCGGCAATCTCGGCGACCGGTTCGGCCACCGGCGCGTGCTCCTCGCGACGCTCGCCGTCTTCGCCGGCGCGACGCTCGTCGCCTCGGCCGCACCGAGCCTCGGGGTGCTCCTCGGCGCACGGGTGGTGCAGGGCGTGAGCACGGCGACGTTCCCGCTGGCGCTCGCGCTCGCGCGGAACCTGCTGCTGCCGCCCCGCGTCGCGGCGGCCTTCGGCTGGATCTCCGGGATGATCGGGCTCGGCGCGGGCGCTGCGCTCGTGCTCGGCGGCGTGATCGTCGAGGCGCTCTCGTGGCGGTGGATGTTCGTCCTCGCGGCCGTCCTGATCGTGGGCGCGGCCGTGCTGGTGCTCCTGTGGGTCCCGTCGGTGAGCGCGCGGTCCCAGCGGCGCCGCACGGACTGGCCGGGCATCGTGCTGCTCGCCGGCGGGCTCGTCGGGGTCCTGCTCGCGGTGTCGCAGGGGGGCGCGTGGGGATGGTCGTCGCCCCGTACGCTCGGCGTCGGCGCGGTCGGGGTGATCCTCCTCGTCGCGCTCGTGCTCGTCGAGCGGCGCACCGAGGCGCCGCTCGTGGACGTGGGCACGTTCCGCCACGGGCCGCTCGCGCTGGTCAGCGTCCTCACCGTGGCCGTCGGGTTCGTGCCGTACGTCTGCTACGTCGCGCTCCCGGTGCTCATGCAGGCGCCCGCGGCCACCGGCTACGGGCACGGGCTGGACGTCACCGCGTCGGGGCTCGCGATGCTCCCGAGCGCCGTCCTGGTCTTCCTCGGCGGCCGGTCCACGCCCCTCCTCGTGGCGCGCGTGGGCGCGGCCGCCACGTCGGGCGTCGCGGTGGTGGTCATGCTCGTGGGGTCTGTCGGGCTCGCGCTGTGGCCGACGGTGCCGTGGGCGGTCGTGGTCGCGTTCTCCGTCCTGGGGCTCGGCAACGGGATCGGCTACGCGATCTGCGCACAGCTCGTCGTGACGTGGTCGCCGCCGGAGGAGATCGGCGCCGCGACCGGACTCAACAGCGTGATCCGCACGGTCGGCTCGGCGGCGGCCGCACCGGTCGTCGCGGCGCTGCTCGCGGGCGCGACGGCGGACGGCGACCCCGCCGGACCGTTCGCCGCGTCGTTCTGGGTCGCCGCGGCCGTGAGCGGGGCCGGCGTCCTGGTCGCCGTGGCGCTCACCGTCCTCAGCCGATCGAGCCGCCCTGCGTCGGCGCGTCCATCGCGGCCTTGAGCCGCGCCGTGTCGGCGGCCGACCAGCCCTCGGGGGCGTGCAGGGCGGCGAACCCGTCGGCGTACTCGCGGTGGTAGACGTGGCCGTGGCCGGGCGGGATGTCCGAGGCCGCGGCGACGAACAGGTCGCCCGTGAGCTGCCAGAACGTGACGAACGGGTACCACCGCACGTCGCCCAGCACGTCGGGGCCGCGCGGCTCGCGCAGCCAGTCGGGCTCGGACCACAGCGTCTCCGGTCCCCACCAGGTCACGCCGTCGGACGCGTGCTGGAGGTAGACGACGCGCGGCTCGTCCCAGCGCGGGCCGGGGCCCCAGAGGTCCGCGACGCCGGTCGCGACCGGATCGCCCCACCGGACCTGGCGGCCGTCGTCGAGCACGGGTGCGTACTCGAGCGACCCGGGGTCGCGCGCGTCGGTGAGCTCGCGCCACATCGGCGTGAAGCCGGGCGTCCCGGTGAACATCGCGCCGTCGGAGCGCGCCTCGACGTCCTGCACGCCGCTGAACGCGCCCTGCATGCCGAACGACCCGAGCGAGATGCCGAACGCCAGCAGGCGCGGGCGGTCGTCCTCGGGGAGCTCCGACCACCGCGCGTACACCGCCTCGAACAGCGCCTTGCCGGCCGCGGGCGGGGTCGTGCGGTCGCCGACGAAGCTGATCCAGCTCGGCAGGTACGAGTACTGCATGCTCGCGATCGCGGTGTCGCCGCCGTGCATGAGCTCGAGCGCCTCGACCATGCCCGGGTCCACCCAGCCCGTCCCGGTGGTCGTCGCGACGACGAGGACGGACCGGTCCCACGCGTCGGTGCGGTCGAGCTCGTCGACGACGCGCGCCGCCGTCGCGTCGAGGTCGCCGTCGAGGTCGAGGCCCGCGTACGCGTGGATCGGCTCGCGCACGTCCGCGGGGTCGACGACGTCGCCCGCCTGGGCGAACGCGGTCAGCTCGTCGAGCGTCGGCCCGGACACGACGAACTTGCGGCCCTCCGCGCCCAGCGAGTCCCACGTCTCGGGGGACGCCGCCGACCCGGACCGCTCGGGCTGGGCCGGGGGCGACAGGCGCGGGTCGACGTCGGCGTTCGCGGCCGCGTAGATCGAGTTGAGCGCGCTCATCGCGCCCGACCAGACGACGCCGTTGAAGACGAGCACCACGACGACCGCGACCGCCACGCCGCTCACGAACCGCGCGACCGGGGCGGGCACGACCCGGCCGACGAGCCGGGCCACCCACCGCGCGACGCGGCGCAGCCCGCGCCCGGCCTGGAGCACGAGCAGCGCGACGACGAGCGCGACGAGGAGCGTCACGACCTCGCGCCCGGGGACGTCCTCGGACATGCCGAACAGGTGCCGCAGCTCGATCTGGCGGCGGGCGCCGAGGACCAGCGAGAGCGGCACGAGCACGACGGTCGCCCCGGCGAGCACCCACCACGCGACGCGGCTCGCGCGTGCCGTCCACCGGATGCGCAGCCCGACCTTGACCGCGAACCACTCGACGAACGCGCCCACGCCGTACCCGCCGACGGCGCTCACGCCCGAGATCACGGCCTGGTAGTACCAGGCCCGCGGGATGAGCGACGGCGTGAACGACAGGCAGAACCAGAGCAGCGCGAGCACCAGCCCGGTCGCCGAGAACCGCCGCAGCCACCGCCCCCACACCCCGTGCCGGGCGGGCTCCTCGTCGACGGGCTCGGGGGTACGGGTCTCCGTCACGGTGGGCTGCACATCGCGAGCGTAGGCGAGCCACCCGCGCTCGTCCCCTCGAACCCTCGGGGGCGTCGGCCTCCCACCGGTCCTGGACGGTGGGGCGCTGACGACGTCGGGGACGCGGGTGGTCAGGCCTCCAGCAGCAGCGCCTCTCCCTGGCCGCCCCCGCCGCACAGCCCGACGGCGACGCGCCCGCCGCCGCGGCGCGCGAGCTCGTGCGCCGCGTGGACGGCGAGGCGGGCGCCGGAGGCGCCGATGGGGTGCCCGAGCGAGATGCCACCACCGTGCACGTTGACGACGTCCGGCGAGACCCCGAGCACACGCGTGGAGACCGCGACGACCGTCGCGAACGCCTCGTTGATCTCGACGAGGTCGAGGTCGTCGACCGTCCACCCGGCGCGGTCGAGCGCCTGCCGGATCGCGCGCGCGGGCTGGGAGTGCAGCGACGTGTCCGGACCGGCGACCTGCCCCCACGCCCGCACCGTCGCCAGCACGGGCGCGCCCGCCGACTCGGCCCGGGCGCGCGTCGTGAGGACGAGCGCGGCGGCGCCGTCGGAGATCTGCGACGCGTTGCCCGCGGTGATGGTGCCCTCGGGGTCGAACGCGGGCCGCAGGCGGGCGAGACCCTCGGCGGTGGTGTCGGGGCGCACGCCCTCGTCGTCGCGCACCTCGACGGGCTCGCCCCGGCGCTGCGGGACGCTCACGGGTGCGAGCTCGGCGTCGAACAGGCCGTCCTTGGCCGCGGCCGCGGCGCGCTGGTGCGAGGCGGCCGCGACGGCGTCCTGCTCCTCGCGCGACACGAACACGTCGCCCACGTTGGTGCGCTCGGTCGAGACGCCCATGGAGGCGCGGTCGAACGCGTCGGTGAGCCCGTCGCGCGCGACGGCGTCGACGAGCGTCGCGTCGCCGAACGCGAACCCGGCGCGCGACCCGGGGAGCAGGTGCGGCGCGTTGGTCATGGACTCCTGGCCGCCGACGAGCACGACCTCGGCCTCGCCGGAGCGGATCATTCGCGTGCCGTCGATGACGGCGGTGAGCCCCGAGAGGCACACCTTGTTCACCGTCACGGCGGGCACGTCCCAGCCCACGCCGGCGCCTGCGGCGGTCTGGCGCGCGGGGTTCTGCCCCGCCCCGGCCTGGAGCACCTGGCCGAACACCACGGCGTCGACGGCGTCCGCGCCGAGTCCCGAGCGCTCGATCGCGGCGCGCGCGGCGACGGCGCCGAGCTCGACCGCGGTCAGCGCGGAGAGCGAGCCCTTGAGCCGCCCCTGCGGGGTGCGGGCGGCGGCGACGACCACGACGTCGTCGGGGGAGTGCGGGGTGGTGGTGCTCACGGCTGGACCTCCAGGGGTGCGGACGGCGGTGTCTGCGCGGGCGCCGGGGGTGTGGCGCCCGCTCGTGCGGCGGCGGCGTCGACGTCGGCAACGGCAGTGTCGACCAGCCCGAGCAGGAGCCCGAGGAACACGTCCGGCTCCTCGAGGTGGGGGCTGTGCCCGACGCCGGGCCGCACCTCTTCACGGTACCGCCCGCCGGCGGCCGCGTAGGCGTCGAGGACGGCCCGCGTCTGGGCGACCATCGGCTGCGGCGGGTGCGTCGCGGCCCCGGGCCAGCCGGGGACGGCGCCGATCGCGCCGAGCTGCGCGAGGTCGAACAGCGACGTGTCCGAGACGATCGCGTCGGCGTCGCCCCGCACCCACAGCACGGGCGCCGTCGCGCCGGACGTCGCGAAGCCGGACAGGTCGCAGTACTTCGCGCTGATCGCGTTGTTCATGCCGCGCGTCCCCGGCGCGACGCCGGGCCACGTGCCCGACGCCGTCCGGTCCCCCGGGTAGTTGTCGTCGCCCGTGCGCGTCGAGAGCACGGAGTCGAGCAGGAGCTCCTCCAGCGCGCCGAGCGGCTCGCCGAGCGAGGCCGGGTCGGCGACGTAGAACCGGCGCAGCACGTCACGGGGCGACCCCGCGTCCTCGCTGCGGTCGCCCGCCGCGAGCGCCGCGACGAACGCGGGGTTCGCGGTGCCGCCGCCGGACCCGGCGAAGTCGGGGGAGAGCGGCGTGCCGTCGACGTCGCGCGTGCCGCCGAACCCGTACGGCGACATGGGCGCCTCGAGGAGGACCGCGTCGAACAGGTCGGGCCGGTCGGTCGCGAGCTGCAGCACGACCCCCACCCCCGCGGAGTGCGCGACCGCGACGAGCGGGTGCGCGAGGTCGAGCGCGTCGACGACGGCGGCGACGTCGTCGGCGAAGTCCCGCACGCCCCGCGTCGCGTCGACGGGCCGGGTCTCGGCGTCGCCGTACCCGCGCAGGTCGACGGCGACGCCGCGCACGTCGGCGGGCAGCGCGCGCAGCAGCGGGTCGAAGAACGCCGACGACGAGCAGTTGCCGTGCACGAGCAGGACCGTGGCCCGCACGTCGCCGTCGGCCAGCACCTCGCGCACGTGCTCGCGACCGCGCGGGGTCGGCACGTCGCGGCGCAGCACGTCGCGCGTCACGACGGCGTCCCCGCGGCCTGCGTGGACGGTCCCGGACCGGCGTCGGCGACGTCGAGCGGGGCGTCGTCGAGCGCGACGACGAGGTCGGGCTCGGTCACGGCGCGCACGTCGTCGACGCTCACGCCGGGCGCGGTCTCGCGCAGCACGAGGCCGTCGGGCGTCACGTCGATCACCGCGAGGTCCGTGATGATCCGGTGCACGACGCCCCGCCCGGTGAGCGGCAGCGAGCACGAGCGCAGGAGCTTGGGCGACCCGTCGCGCGCCACGTGCTCCATGAGCACGATCACGCGCGCGGCCCCGTGCACGAGGTCCATCGCGCCGCCGGGGCCCTTGACCATCTTGCCGGGGATCATCCAGTTGGCGAGGTCGCCCGTCGCGGAGACCTGCATGCCGCCGAGGATCGCGGCGTCGATCTTGCCGCCGCGGATCATGCCGAAGCTCAGCGCGGAGTCGAAGAACGCCGCGCCCGGCAGGACGGTGACGGTCTCCTTGCCCGCGTTGATGAGGTCGGGGTCGACGGTGTCCTCGCTCGGGTACGGCCCGACGCCGAGGATCCCGTTCTCCGACTGCAGCACGAGGTGCTTGTCCTCGGGCACGTAGTTGGGCACGAGCGTCGGCAGGCCGATGCCGAGGTTGACGTACCAGCCGTCCTGGAGCTCGCGCGCGGCGCGCGCGGCCATCTCGTCGCGGGTGAGCGCCATGCGTCAGCCCTCCTTCACGCTGGTCGCCGTGCCCGACGTCGTGCGCGCGGGCTGGTCGGTCTCTGCGGCCGGGCGCACGGTGCGGCGCTCGATCCGCTTGGGCACGTCCGGGCCGACCTCGACGACGCGGTGCACGAACACGCCGGGCAGGTGGACGGCGTCGGGGTCGATCTCGCCGGGCTCGACGAGCTCCTCGACCTGCGCGACGCACACGCGGCCCGCCATCGCGGCGAGGGGGGAGAAGTTGCGGGCCGACCGGTGGAACACGAGGTTGCCGTGCCGGTCGCCGCGCAGGGCGTGCACGAGCGCGAAGTCCGTGGTGATCGCGTCTTCCAGGACGAACTCGGCCTCGTCGGGGAACGACCCGTCGCGGCCGCGCGGCCCGACGCCGAACGCGCGCACCTCCTTGGGCGCGCTGGCCTGCGCGACCCCGCCCGCGCCGTCGTACCGCTGGGGGAGGCCGCCCTCGGCGACCTGCGTGCCGACGCCGGTGCGCGTCCAGAACCCCGCGATGCCCGCGCCGCCCGCGCGCAGCTTCTCCGCGAGCGTGCCCTGCGGGGTGAGCTCGAGCTCGAGCTCACCCGAGAGGAACTGCCGCTCGAACTCCTTGTTCTCCCCGACGTACGAGCTCGTCATCTTCCGGATGCGGCCCGCCCCGAGCAGGACGCCCAGGCCCCAGTCGTCGACGCCGCAGTTATTGCTCACGACCCACAGATCGCGCGTGCCCTGCGCGAGCAGCGCCTCGATGAGCGCGATGGGGTTGCCGCACAGGCCGAACCCGCCGACGGCGAGCGACGCGCCGTCGGGCACGTCCGCGACGGCCTCGGCCGCGGACGCGACCACCTTGTCCAGCCCGGTCCCTCGTGGGGACGCGATCGTGGGGCTCATGCCGTGACCTCCTCGTCACTCGCCGGTCCGGGTCCGTCGCTCGTGACGGCGGCCAGGGCCTGCAGGGTCTCGCCCGCGACGGCCTCGACGCCGGGCGGGCTCATGATGATCGTGTAGTGATTGATACCCGCTACGTCGCGGGTGCGCAGCCCCGGCAGCCGCGCGCGCCACGCGGCGAGGTGCTCGGGGGAGTAGAGGGCCTCGGGCTCGTCGAGCAGCCCGCGCGGCGCGCGCAGCAGCACGAGGGGCACGTCGAGCGGGTGGTCGCCCGCGAGCGCCTCGGCGAGCGGGCCGCCCTCGTAGAGCTCGAGCGAGTCGGCGGAGACCGCCGCGCCCGACGACGCCGGACGCAGCGCGGGCGCCTCGCCGACGAGGTCGTAGTCGACGTACCCCGCCACGACGTCGGCCCACGGCTCGTCCCACGCGCTCGCGAAGGCGGGGTGCGCGCGCCAGAAGCCGCGGTACTCCTCGCGGTCGGCGAAGGTCCGCTCGAGCCGCTCGACGGCCGGCCCGAGCAGCGCGCGCAGGACCTCGTCGTGATCGGCGTCCGGGGGCAGGCCCGCGGGCGGTGGGAGCGGGATCCCGCCGTCGACGAGCACGAGCCGCGAGACGCGGCCGGGGTGGCGGTGCGCGAGCACGACCGACACGAACGCGCCCATCGAGTGCCCGAGCGCGACGACGCTCTCGACCCCCAGCGCGTCGAGCACGGCAGCGAGGTCGTCGGCGTGCGCGCCCATGCCGTACGGGCCGGGCAGGGTGTTGCTGCGGCCGCGCCCCCGTAGGTCGGGCGCGACGACGCGCACGCCCGGCAGTGCCGCGACGACGGCCGGCCACGCGCGGTGCGACGCCGTGATGCCGTGCACGGCGAGGACGGTCGGGACGGCGTCGTGCGCGGGGCGCGCGCCGCCGTCGGGCCGGGCGCCGGGCCCGGGTGCGGGCGGGCCGACCGGGTCCCACACGCCGACGCGCAGCCGCCCGCCCGCGACGGGGACGTCGAGCGTCGCGTAGGTGTGGGTCGCGGCGGTGACGTCGTGCCGTGCGGACGCGGGGGTCGCCGTCGTGCCCGCGGTCACCGGGCGCTCCAGCCGCCGTCGATCGTCCACGACGCGCCCGAGACCATCGACGCGTCGGGTCCGGTGAGCCAGCCGACGAGCGACGCGACCTCCTCCGGCTCGACGAGCCGCTTCACCGCGGACTCGGCGAGGAGCACGGTCGCGAGCACCTCGGACTCGGGGACGCCGTGCATGCGCGCCTGGTCCGCGATCTGCTTCTCCACGAGCGGCGTGCGGACGTAGCCGGGGTTGACGCACACGCTCGTCACCCCGTGCGGGCCGCCCTCGAGGGCCGTCACCTTGGACAGGCCCTCCAGACCGTGCTTCGCGGACACGTACGCCGACTTGAACGGCGACGCCACGAGGCCGTGCACCGACGACACGTTGACGACGCGCCCGAACCCGCGCGCGTACATCCCCGGGAGCGCGGCCCGGACCAGCAGGAACGGCGCCTCGAGCATGATCGCGTGCAGCAGGCGGAAGTCGTCGGGGCGGAACTCCTCGATGGGGCTCACGCGCTGGACGCCCGCGTTGTTGACGAGGACGTCGACGTCGAGCGAGAGGTCGTCGAGCGCGCGCGTGTCGGCGAGGTCGACGACCCACGCCTCGCCGCCGAGCTCGTCCGCGAGGCGCTGCGCGCCGTCGGGGTCGACGTCGGCGACGGTCACGTGCGCGCCGCGCGCGGCGAGCTCGCGCGCGCACGCCGCGCCGATGCCGCTCGCGCCGCCCGTGACGAGCGCACGACGCCCGGCGAGCGTGGGGGCCACGGGGGTCGACGCGGCAGGGACGGTGGCGGGGACGATCACTGCGCGTCTCCTTCGGTCGTGGATCCGGACCGGGCCGTGGCTCCGGCCTCGGCGGCGGGTCGCGGTACGGCGAGCGCGCGCTCGATGAACTGCATGGTCTGCTCGAAGACGTGCGGCGGGACCTCGGCGGCCGCGGTGTCGTACGACGGCGGCTCCGCGCTCTCGTCCCAGCGCCCGCCCCACAGGACCCAGCGCATGCCGACGATCTCCCCGATCCCCATCAGCGCCCACGCGGCGACCTCCGGGTCGACGTCGTGGCCCACCTCGCCGTTCGCGCGCGCCTTGTCGAGGCCCGTCATGTAGCCCTCGACGATGCGCGAGTAGTGCCGACGCAGCGCGCCGGGCGAGACGAACTCGGCCTGCCGGACGATCCGGTAGAGCGCCGGGTGCTCGGCGGTGAAGCGGAAGAAGGCCTCGAAGCCGGCGCGCTCGGCGGCGAGGCGGGTGTCCGCCTGCGAGCTCGACTCGATCATCGCGTGCCGGACGCGGCGGTTGAGGTCGTCGACGAGCTCGTCGAACACGTCGATCTTCGACTCGAAGTACAGGTAGAACGTGCCCTGCCCGACGCCCGCGGACTCGGTGATCTTGACGATCGACGCGTCGTGGTACCCGACCTGGGCGAACACCTGCTCGGCCGCGGCGAGGATCTTGGCCCGCGTGCGGTTGCCGCGGGCGGTGCGGGGCTGGGTGCTCATGAGTCCTCCGGGACGGTCACGCGCTCGGCGAGCGAGCGGCGCGACACCTTGTGCAACGACGTGCGGGGCAGGGACGGGACGAGGTCGAAGCGACGCGGGACCTTGAAGTGCGCGAGCTCGCGGCGGCAGAACGCCTCCAGCTCCTCGGCGTCGGTGGGGTGGCCCGGGCGCGGGACGACGAACGCCGCGCCGACCTCGCCCCACCGGACGTCGGGCACGCCCACGACCGCGACGTCCGCGACGCCGGGGTGCCGCCGGAGCACGGCCTCCACCTCGGACGGCGTGACGTTCTCGCCCCCGACGATGAAGACGTCCTTGAACCGGTCGACCACGCGGTAGTACCCGTCGGCGTCGCGCTCGACGAGGTCCCCGGTGCGCAGCCAGCCGTCGTGCAGGACGGCGGCCGTCGCGGCCTCGTCGCGGAAGTACCCGGCGAACACCCCGGGCCCGCGGACCAGCAGCTCGCCCGCCGCGGGCCCGTCGAGGTGGCGCCCGGTCACCGGGTCCGCGACGGCGACCTCGACGTGGGGATACGGCGTCCCGGCCGACCCGAGGCGCTCGCGCGCCTGGTCGTCGGGCAGGCACAGCACGTTGGGCCCGGCCTCGGTGAGCCCGTACCCCTGCGAGAGCGCGACGCCGCGCCGGTGCCACGTGCGCAGCAGCGGCTCCGGCATGGGCGCGCCGCCCACGACGGCGTGGCGCAGCGACGACAGGTCGGCGTCCGCGAAGCCGGGGTGCTCCGCGAGGAGCAGGTAGTTCGTCGGGACGCCCATCATCGTCGTGACGCGGCGCTCGGCGACGAGCTGCAGCACGCGCTCCGGCTCGAACGTGCGCTCCAGGACGACCGTCGCGCCGGTCCACCACGCGAGCAGCGGCTGGATGTTCCAGCCGCCCGCGTGGAACTGCGGCAGCACGCTCAGCACGACGTCGTGGCTCGTCAGCTCGACCGTGCGCGAGAGCGAGAGGTTGGTCCAGAAGCAGTTCGCGTGCGTGAGCAGCGCGCCCTTGGGCGTGCCCTGCGTGCCGGACGTGAACACGAGCAGGAGCGGGTCGTCGTCGCGCACGACGCGGCGCTCGGGGACGGGCGCCCCCGTGGCCCGGCCTGCGCCGTCCGCGTCCCGCGCGCCGTCGGCCAGGCACGGGCGGCGCGACGGTGCGGGGACCCGCGCCTCGACGCCGCTGCGGCCGAGCTCGGTGCGCCGTGGGGGGAGGACGAGCCGGTCCAGCCGGTCGAACGCCGCGTCGGCCAGCGCGGAGAACTCCTGCTCCACGAGCACGAGCGCCGGGTCGGCCTGCTCGATCTGGGCGGCGAGCTCGCCCGGCGACAGCCGCCACGACAGCGGCGCGAGGATCAGCCCGGCCTGCGCGCACGCGAAGAACAGCACGACCTGGTCGGCGCTGTTGCCGGTCACCGTGGCCACGCGGTCGCCGACGCCGTAGCCCGCCTCGCGGAACGCCGTGGCCAGGGCGCTCGCGCGCTCGTGCAGGTCGCGGTAGCGCAGGGTCACGCCGCGGTCGTCGACCGCGACGCGGTCCGGCGTCGCGAGCGCGCGGTCGCGCGTCCAGCGGCCGAGGGTGTGCAGGCCGTCCTGGGCGTCCTGGTGCTGCGTCGTCATGCCACCTCCTCCAGGCGCTCGCGGGCCTCCTCCCGATCCTCCCGCGGGCGGCGGCGCGCGGCGAGGCGCGACGCGGCGCCGGCGATGCCGCCGGGCAGGAACATCACGACGAGGATGAAGAGGGTCCCGAGGAGGAACAGCGGCTCGCTGAGCGGCACGCGCAGCACGGCCGGGAGGTCCGCGACGGCCGCGGAGCTCGCGAGCGTCCCGAGCCGCTGGTCGAGGATCGTGTAGAGGACGCCGCCGACGATCGCGCCCCACCGTGAGCCCACGCCGCCGAGCACGACCATGACGAGCAGCGTGAGCGTGAAGTCGGCCGAGGTCGCGCGCGGCACGGCGCCGGACTGGAGCAGGAGGTACGCCATGCCGACGACGGTCGCGAGCGTCGCCGCGAGGACGAACACGAGGAGCTTGACGAGGTAGGGGCGCCCGCCGATGACGCGCACGCGCATCTCGTTCTCGCGCGTGGCCGCCGCGACGTGCCCGGCGCGCGACCGCTCGACCCACAGCACGACGAGGTAGACCACGACGAGCACGGCGAGCGCGAGCCAGTAGAGGTTGCGCGTGTTGAGGACGCCCACGAACGCGTCGGGGACGTTGCCGGTCGCGAGCGCGAGGCCCTCCTCGCCGCCCGTGGCGCCGCCGGGGTTGCGACGCACGAGCACGTTGCCCGCCTGGGCGAACGCGAGCGTGACCATCGCGAAGGAGATGCCCGTGACGCGCAGCGAGATCGCGCCGACGACGTGCGCGAGGACGATCCCGCCGACGAGCACGAGCGCCGCGGCGGGCAGGAGCGGGATCTCGGTCGTGTCGAGCACGATCGCGAGCCCGTACACGCCGGCCGCGAAGTACAGCGCGTGGCCGAAGCTCAGCAGGCCGGCGACGCCGAACAGCAGGTGGTAGCTCAGGGCGAGCGCACCGATGAGCCAGCACAGCGCCATCATCTGCAGCGCGCCGGGCGTGTAGGTCGGACCAGGCAGCACGCCGGGCACGTGGATGGCGAGCAGCGGCAGGCACGCGAGCAGCGCGACGAGCGCGACACCCGCGAGCGTGCGGACCACGGTGCCCGACGGCGTCCGGCGCGCCGGACGCGCAGCGTCGCCAGGGTGCGGGGCGCCCGGCACGGACCCGGCGGGAGCGGAGGTGGGGTCGGCGGACGCGCGCGTGCCGCCGTCGGGCCGGCTGCCAGGAGCGGTCTGGGTGGTCATGCGGCTGCCCTCCCGAGGAGGCCGGTGGGACGGACGAGGAGCACGAGCGCGAGCAACAGCACGACGATGAGGTCGCCGTAGCCGAGGTAGTAGTTCGCGAACTGCTGCAGGACCGCGACGAGCACGGACGCGACCGCGGCGCCGGTCAGCGAGCCGAGTCCGCCGATGACCGTGACGATGAACGCGAAGATGAGCAGCGACCCGCCGAGGTGCGGCGAGACGTAGCCGAAGTACTGCGAGGCGAGGACCCCGCCGAGGCCCGCGGCGGCGCCGCCGAGGGCGAACACGAGCGTGAACGCCTTGCGCACGTCGATGCCGAGCGCCGTGACCATGGACCGGTTCTCGACGCCCGCGCGGATGATGAGGCCGTAACGCGTGCGCTGGAGGAAGAGCACGATCGCGCCGAGCACGAGAACCGCGGCGCCGATCGCGACGAAGCGGTCGTTGGGGATCGGCGCGCCCGCGAGGTCGGTCGTGCCCTTGAGCCACGCGGGACCGGAGATGAACTCGGGATCCGAGCCCCACATGCCCTCGAACAGCGCGACGGACGCGAGCGAGAGCCCGACCGTGACGAGCACCTGCTCGATGTGCCGCTCGTAGAGCGGGCGGATGAGCAGGAGCTCGGTGAGGGCCGCGGCTCCCGCCCCGACGACGGCCCCGGCGAGCAGCGAGAGCGCGAAGACGCCCCACGAGTCCGCGCCGAGCGCGCGCGCGACGAACCAGCCGCCGAACGCGCCGAGCGTGAGGAACGACCCGTGCGCGAAGTTGAGGACGCCCATGAGCCCGTAGATGAGCGACAGGCCCGACGCGACGAGGAAGTACAGCGCCCCGAGGCCGAGCCCCGTGACGAGGAGGAGGACGATCGTGCTCATCGGGCCGCAGCCCCTTCGTTCTCGTGGTGGTCGACCTCGGCGTGCACGCCGAGGAGCTGCTGGACGCGGTCGGGGTCGTCGAGGAGCTCGCGCGCCGGGCCCGTGTGCACGACGCGGCCCGCGTCGATCACGACGACGCGCTCGGCGAGCCGCTCGATGACCTCGAGGTTCTGCTCGACGAGCAGGATCGGGACCGTGCGGGCCGCCTCGGCGAGCGCGTCCGACACCTCGCCGACGATCCGGGGCGCGAGGCCCTTGGTGGGCTCGTCGACGAGGAGCAGGCGGTTGGCGTTGAGCAGGGCGCGCGCGAGCGACACCATCTGCTGCTGCCCGCCCGAGAGGGTGCCCGCGCGCTGCGCGGCGCGCTGGACGAGGTCCGGGAAGAGCTCCGCGACGAGCTCGCGCCGCGGGTGCGCGTCGCGCTCCGCGAGCCGCAGGTTCTCCGCGACCGTGAGCCCGGCGAACACCTCGCGGTCCTCGGGCACGTACCCGACGCCGCGGCGCACGATCCGGTCCGTGCGCTCGCCGTCGACCCGCTCGCCCGCGAGCCGCACCTCGCCCCGGCGCTCGATGAGGCCGAGCACGGCCTTGAGGGTCGACGTCTTGCCGACGCCGTTGCGGCCCAGCACGGCGGTGACGCCCGTGGCCGGGACGGAGAACGTCACGTCCTCGACGACCTGCTGCCCCGCGATGCGCGCGGACAGCCCGCGCACCTCGAGGACGGGCACGTCGCTCCCGACCGCGGGCTGGGCGGTGCTCCTGCTGCTGCCGCTCATGCTGCCTCTCCTGCCGTGACGCCGAGGTAGGCGCTCTGCACCGTGGGGTCCGCCATGACGGCGTCGGGGGTGTCGCACGCGAGCAGCTCGCCGCGGTGCATGACGGCGACGCGGTCCACGAGCCCGAGCACGACGTCCATGTGGTGCTCGACCATGAGGACGGTGCAGCCGGTCGCGTGCAGGTCGCGGATGACCTCGACGAGTCCCGGCACGTCGGCCGACGACACGCCCGCCATGGGCTCGTCGAGCAGCACGACGCGCGGCTCCGTCGCGAGGAGCACCGCGATCTCGAGCTTGCGCTTGTCGCCGTGCGACAGGTCGCCCGCGGCGACCCCGGCGCGGCGCACGAGACCGACGGTCTCCAGGTGCCGGTCCGCCTCCCGCGTCGCGGCGTCGCCGCGACGCGGGAAGCGCAGCACGGACAGGGCGCCGCCGAGGCGCCCCTGCGCGGCGAGCCGCACGTTCTCCCGGACGCTCAGGCGCGGGAACAGGCTCGACGTCTGGAACGTGCGGCCCAGCCCGGCGCGGGCGCGCGCCGCCACCGAGGTGGTCGTCACGTCCGTTCCCGCGAGGAGCACCGACCCGCTCGTCGGGCGGTGGATCCCCGACACCAGGTTGAAGAGCGTCGTCTTGCCCGCGCCGTTCGGCCCGATCACCCCGAGCATCTCGCCCTGCCCGACGGCGAGGCTCACGCCCTGGAGGATGCGCGCGCCGCCGATCTGGAGGCCGAGGCCGCGGACCTCGAGCGCGGGGAGGGCGTGCGGCTCGCCCACGTCAGCCCGCCTCGGCCGGCGCGACGTCGTCGCCCGGCACCTCGGTGACGAGCTCGGGGATCCAGGCGTCGCCGTCGGCCACGAGCTTGACCTGGTACATCGGCTGGATCAGCGCGTGGTCGGACGCGCGGACCGTCGTCGTGCCCTTGGGGCCGTCGAAGCTCCAGCCCTCGAGCGCGTCGACCATGGCGTCGACGTCGTCGCCGCCCTCCTCGATCGCGTGGACGATCATCTGGGCCGCGACGAAGCCGTCGGGCGTGAAGAGGTCCGCCTGCTTGTCGGTTGCCTCGACCGACGCGAGCATCGCGGCCTCGACCTCGGTGCCCGCCGCGCCGGGGAAGTAGTGGTTGAGGAAGTCGACCTTGCTCGCCGCGGCGCCGTACGCGCCGTAGGTGGCGACGTCGCCGAGGCCGGTGACGACCGTCGTCGAGTCGAGCACGCCCTGCTGGTCGAGGCCCTGCCACATCGCGCCCGACGTCGCCCCGGCCCACGCGACGAACACGAGGTCGGGCGCGGCGTCGACGATCTGGTGCGCGAACGGCGTGAACTCCGTCGCGTCCTCGGGCACGAGCACGCTCGTCACCTCGGCGCCCTGCGCGCCGAGGACCGCCTCGACCGCGGCGAGGTTGCCCTGGCCGAACGCGTTGTCCTGCGCGAACACGACGACCTTCGCGCCGTCGGGGTCGACGAACGTCCCCGCCGTCGCGACGTCCTGGAGCGACTGGCGCCCCGAGCGGAACGTGTAGTCGTTGATGCCCGTGAGCGCGTCGACCGCGGCGGGGCCGGAGATGTAGAGGACCTTGTTCTGCTCGGCCTGCTCGGCGAGCTTGAGCGCCACGCCGGACACGACCGTGCCGCCGAGGATCTGGTAGCCCTTGCCGATGAGGTCCTTGGCCTGGCCGACCGCCTTGTCCGGGTCGCCGCCGTCGTCGTGGAACGTCACGTTGACGGGCCGGCCGTCGACCTCGCCCGTGCCGTCGGTCGCGTAGTCGAGGCCCGCCTGGAAGCCCTCGTAGTAGGCCTCGCCGTAGGCCGCGAGCGGCCCGGTCTTGGAGTAGATGATGCCGACGTCGACGGGGTCGGCGCTCGCGCTGCTCTCGCTTCCGGTCGTGTCGCCGCCGGTCGCGTCGGTCGGCGCGCACGCGGCGAGCACGAGGCTCGCGGCCGCGAGCGCGGCGACGGCGAGTGCCGGCCGCTGGGACTTCTTCGTCCGCATGACTTCGCCCTTCGTTGGGTGGTCCTGGGGGAGCGCCGCTCAAACATGAGAGGCGATTCAGGTTGCGGGAATCATGGATCCACGACCGACGCGGTGTCAACCCGCGCCGGTCACGATCCGGCTACGGCGCCGACGAAGGAGCCCACCATGGACGACGAGACGCACTCTTCTGCGCGGGGAGGCACCGTGCCGCCGCAAGGTCGCGACGACCTGCCGAGCGGGACCCTTCAGGTGCCGAACCCGGGGTCACGGGCGAGCTGGGCCGCAGACGTCGCCCACGACCCCGGGTTCCGGCGGCCCGCGGGAGAACCGGGACCCCGGGTCGGCGGGAGGGTCGCGTCAGTGCTCGAGGCGGTCCTTCTCGTCGCCGATGTGGTCGACGACGTCGTCCGGGAGGTCGTCGAGGTTCATGTCGTTCGTGCGAGCGCGCCGGGCGTCCCAGCGCAGCGCGACCGCCGCGAGGGCGGCGGCGATCGTCGACGCCGCGAGGACGGCGATCTTCGCCGCGTCGGTGTGCGTCGAGTCCGGGAACGACAGCTCCGCGATGAGGAGCGACACGGTGAACCCGATCCCGCCCAGCAGGCCGACGGGCAGCAGGTCGCGCACCCCGATGCCGGGCGCCAGGCGCAGCGGGGTGAACCGCGTGACGAGCGCCGTCACCCCGAGCACGCCCACGAGCTTGCCCAGCACGAGGCCGAGCACGATCGCGAGGACGACCGGCTGGCCGAGGACGTCGCCCCCGCCGCCGACGAACGTCACGCCCGCGGCGAAGAACGCGAACACGGGCAGGGCGATCCCCTGGGAGAACGGGCGCAGGGCGTGCTCGAACCGGTGCGTGCGCGACTCGGTCTCGCCGTGCACCACGAGCGCCGGGACGGTGAAGCCGAGCAGGACGCCCGCGATCGTCGCGTGCACGCCGGACTCGTGGACCAGCACCCACGCGACCACCGCGACGGGAACGAGGAGCCACCAGCGCGTGCGCCGCGCCCGGACCAGCACGGCGAACAGCGCGACCGCGACGAGCGCGAGACCGAGGAACCCGATGCGCAGGTCGGCCGTGTAGAAGACCGCGATGACGACGATCGCGAGCAGGTCGTCCACGACCGCGAGCGTCAGGAGGAAGGTGCGGATCGCCGTGGGCAGACCGCGCCCGAAGACGGCGAGCACGCCGAGCGCGAACGCGATGTCCGTCGCCGTCGGGATCGCCCAGCCGTGCAGCGCGCCGCGGTCGCCCGCGAGCAGCACGACCGCCGTGAAGATCACCGCCGGCACCGCCATGCCGCCGACCGCGGCCAGCATCGGGACCCCGGCCTGGCGCGGGCTCCGCAGGCTGCCCGCCACGAACTCCTGCTTGAGCTCGACGCCCACGACGAAGAAGAAGATCGCGAGCAGCCCGTCGGCCGCCCAGGTCTCGAGGCTCAGGTCGAGGTGCAGGGGCAGGGAGCCGATCGAGGCCGGCCCGACGACCGTCTCCGAGAGGGTCGTGTACGCGTCCCGCCACGGGGAGTTCGCCCACAGCAGCGCGAGCAGCGCCGCGCCGATGAGCAGCGCGCCGCCCGTCGTCTCCCGGCTCACCCACCGGCGGAAGCGCACGCGGGTCGACGGGCGGTCGGTGGGGTGGGTGCCGGAGGGCGGGGTGGCGTGGGTCATCGTGCTCCCGGGGTCGCTGTCGCGTCGCACGGCCCGCGGACGCGACACCGTGGCCGACCAGACTTCCCGGCACACCGTCCTCGATTCTACGGGGGCATACCCCGCGCGGCCGACGTGCCCGGCTCGCGATCATCCTCCCGGGCGACGTCGCGTGCGGCCAGCGCACGTGAGGATCGGCGGGTGCCCGACGCCGTCCCCCGCCCCGCGCCCGACCCCACCCCGGCAGAGCCCACCCCCGCAGAGCTCACCGACTCCGCCCTGACCCCGACGCCGTCCCCGACCCCGACCCCGACGCCCGCCCCGATCCCGTCCCCGGACCGGACGGCGTCGCCGGACGTGCCGACGGTCGTCGGACCCACGGCGCTCGACCGCCGGCTCCTGTGGGGCGGGTCGCCGGTCCTCGGGGCGCTGCTCGCGTACGGGGCGCTCCACCTCGCCGGATGGATGGCGGGACTGCCGTGGGCGCCGTTCCAGGGTCTCGCGCGCGTCATCGACGAGCTCCTCGGCGAGCGGGGGACCCTCGGCGTCGCGATCTGCCTCGTCCTCGGGGTCGGTGCCGGGCTCGTGTTCGCCGCGCACGCGGTGCGCGACATCGCGGTCCTGACGCTCGACGCCGAGCACGCGACCGTGACCCTGCGCGACGAGCGCGTCACGCTCGACCGGGACCGCGTCACCGCCGTGCTCGTCGACCGCAAGGACCTCGTCGTGCTCGGCCGTCGGGCGCCGAGCGCCACCGACCGTCGCGCGTCCGCCGCGGTACGTCTCTCGCCCCGCGGTGCCGGCGACGGCACCGGCACCGGCAACCGGGAGGATCACGAGACACCGGTCGTCGAGCTGCTTCACGTCCGCACGGAGCTCGCGACGGCCCGTCTCGCCGCCGCGTTCCGTGCGCACGGCTGGCCGTGGCACGACGGCGACCCGTGGGCACAGGAGTTCCGGCGCTGGGTCCCCGGCGACCCCGAGCTCCCGCCGAGCGCCGACGCCGTCCTGCGCGCCCGCGCGGCGATGCTCCAGGCCGACAAGACGTCCGACGCCGCCGACCTGCGCCGCGAGCTCGCTCGCCTCGACGTCGTCGTGCGCGACGTCGACAAGATCCAGCACTGGCGCCGAGCCACCACCCCGAGAGAGGACCCTGGTCCCGTGAGCGAGAGCTCCGGCAGCGCGAGGTAGAGCCCTGGTCGCGCGAGGTAGAGCCGTGGTAGCGCGAGGTAGAGCCGTGGTCGTGCCCGACGGCGGTCTGGTCGCCTTGGGTGGGCGGGGTGGGTGGTGGTGCCGC